>JBAZQN010000003.1 GCA_041645165.1 Patescibacteria group bacterium
CCCGTCTGTCTGCGTGGTATGAAATCACTGCTTCACCTTCTACGGTGACCGTTGGCGCTGATGGTGATTTATTAGCCGCCAATGACTGGACTATGATAGTCGTGTCGATCAAACCAGCCTCTGCCGCGCCTACGCCTCCGGCCGCGCCGACTATCACGCCGTTTACCAACGTGACTGCTACCGGCATGACGGCGAACTGGAACGATAACGCCAATAATGAAGACGGCTACCGTGTCTACCGCAACACCGCCGCTACGAAACCTGGAACGCCAATCGTCACCTTGTCAGCCGACGCCACGACGTACACTGATCCTAATCCTCTTATCTGTAACACGATTTATTATTGGTGGGTTGAAGCATACAATATCGCGGGGACGACGGAAGATACTGATGTTCAAGCCACGGCAAATTGCCCAGGCCCCGGCGGTCCTTACCAAGTGACCCTCACCGTTACTGACAACGACGGCCTCCCCTCTTCTCCCACCCCTCACACGGTCAATCTCACTACCTCCCCTACCTGCGCGAGCTTTTTCTCGCTTACCAGCGCTGCCGCGACAAAGTGCGATGAGGTCGGGTTTACGTGGACCGCAGCCAAAACGGCAGTGAGCTACACCCTCTACCGACATACCTGCACAGACCCGCCGACATGCTCCTCATTCACAGCTTGGGTCGTTGTCCAATCAAATATCACCACGCTGTTTACCTATGACACCACAGCGAGCCCGAGCAGTTCTTATCAATATTACCTCAAGGTAGTGCTCCCCTCTGCGGGGACACTCAATAATTCCACTGCCGCGCCCGCCTGCACCGGCACATGGTCCGGCAATCCGCCAGAAGTCATTTGTCCTCTTTCGGTCGCCACTCCCTCATGCGTGGTAACCGTGGATCCCTTAGCCCCCATTTCCGCGTGCGGCCTCATCACGCTCAATTGGCAATCGCTCTCTGGCGCCACCAGCTACCGCGTCTACCGCAATGTCGCAACGGACAATTTTGCTTCCGCCACACTCATCGCAAGCGGATTGACCGCGCTCACCTATACGGACAGGGATATTGTGCCTGATGTCATTTACTATTATTACGTCACGAGCCAAACGGGCGCGAACCCTTCTCCCGGACAAAGCTCCAAATCAGTCTGCTTCCGCGGCTCGCAGTGGCAAGAAAGATAGTTGAGAAACTCTAAATTCTAAACTCTAAACTCTAAAACGATCCGCATTTGGATTTGTTTAGGATTTAGGATTTAGGATTTAGGATTTTTTATTCATGAAAAAACATAAAAAACATTTTATTGCACCACACCCAAACTATATTCATAGTACAACTGGCTTCACGTTAGTTGAAGCTTTTTTTGTAATGCTCATTATCACAGTGTTCACCTCGCTTACGCTCGGATACCTCCAAAAGGTAAGGCAAGAAGCAAGAGACGTAAAACGCCTGGCTGACTTGGGCCAGGTGCGCGCCGCGCTCGAGCTGTATGCGCACCCAGAGGGCGTGTACCCGCTCGGGAAATATCTGGTCATCGGATCCAAAGCCGCGCAAGCGCTTGATCATCGCGGATGGGTTGCATCCCCGGAAGAACCTCTCTATCTTCTCCAAGCGCCCTTTGACCCCCTCACAAAAACAAATCCCCCTTGCGTGCGCGGCGTGGTGCAGCCGTGCGCTTACAGCTATACCAATGCGTCAAGCACCGACTACTCCATCCGCTTCTATCTGGAACACGGCGTACCGCCCTTGTCCGCACCGGGAACGTACCAATTGACATCAAGAGGATATAGGCCATAATATATAAATCCCAAAATCCAAAATCCAAATCCCAAAATTATGGAGTTCCGCAAAGCGGGACGAAATACCTCAATTTTGATTTTTGATTTTTGATTTTTGCATTATGGTAAATATGACCAAATCCGAAGCTAAAACCCGCATCGAAAAACTCCGGAAACTCATTGACGAAAACCGATACGCCTACCACGTGCTCGACCGCCCAAAAGTTTCTGATGCAGTCGATGATTCGTTGAAACACGAACTGGCGCGACTGGAGGCGCAGTTTCCCGATCTCATTACCCCAGACTCGCCCACCCAGCGCGTGGGCGGCGAGCCCTTGCCCGCCTTTGCCCAGGTGAAGCATCCCCAGCCTATTCTCTCCATCAACGATGCATTCACGCAGGAGGAGCTTCAGGATTGGGAAACACGCAATGAAAAACTCTTAGGTGAAAAAATGAAAGGATATTATGGAGAATTAAAAATGGACGGCTTGGCGATCGTGCTTACGTATGAAAACGGATTATTCACGCGGGGCGCCACGCGCGGCGATGGATCGGTCGGCGAAGACGTCACGCAGAATCTAAAGACAATTGAGAGCATCCCCCTCCGCCTGACGCAGATACACGCAGATAACACGCAGATCAACGCTGAGAGAACATCACGTCCCCCTCTTAGGGTAAGAGGGGTTCAGAAAGACTCAGTGAGTCTTTCTGAGGGGGAGTTACGAATTCCAAATGAACTCCATGTCCGCGGTGAAATTGTGATAGAAAAAAAGGAGCTGGAACGTATTAACCGCCTTCAGATAAAAAACGGAGAAAAGGAATTTGCCAATCCCCGCAACCTTGCCGCAGGCTCCATTCGCCAGCTTGATTCAAAAATCGCCGCTTCGAGAAAGATGGATTTCTACGCGTTTGAAATCATTACTGATTTAGAGCTTCACACGCATGCCGACGTGCATAAAACGCTCTCGGCATTCGGCTTCAAGACAAACCGCAATTGTGAAGAGTTGCAGAATTTGGACGCAGCAGAATCCTACATCCACGCATGGGAGACGAGACGGAAAAGCCTCCCCTATCAGACCGACGGCGTGGTGCTGGTGGTCAATGACCTTGTCCAGCAAAAACGATTAGGCTCGATAGGAAAGTCAGAACGCTGGATGGTGGCGTTTAAATTCCCCGCAGAACAGGCAACCACCAAAATTAAAGATATTATCCTCCAAGTCGGCCGCACCGGCGTGCTCACGCCCGTGGCAATCTTGGAACCGGTGCGCGTCGCCGGCACCACGGTGTCGCGCGCCACGCTCCACAACGCCGACCAGATCAAACGTCTGGGAGTGAAAATCGGCGACACGGTCGTTATAGAAAAAGCGGGCGATATCATCCCCGCAGTCGTGAGCACATTTCCCCAATTGCGCACGGGTAAAGAGCGAGAATTTCACATGCCAAAGAAGTGCCCTGTCTGTGGCGGTATGGTGGCGCAAAAGGCTGAGCTGGTGGCACTCTATTGCACCAATCCAGACTGCCCTGCCAAACACCGCGAGGGCCTGTATCATTTCGTCGCAAGGCGCGCGTTTGATATCGAGGGCTTGGGAATCAAAATCATCGATCTCCTCTATGACCAAGGCTTGATTAAAGACGCATCCGACCTCTTTACGCTGGAAGCGCGGGATTTAGAAGGCTTGGAAGGTTTTGCTGAACTGAAAGCGAATAAAATCGTGGCATCGATTCAGAGCAAGAAACATATAGAATTTGCGCGCTTCTTGTACGCGCTCGGTATTCTCCACGTCGGCGAAGAGACGGCACAGGACATTGCGCATGTGATAGAATCAAGAAACACGCCGCCGATCTCCCCCTTAAAAAGGGGGGAGATAGAGAGGGGGGTGTATTCATCGCAAATACTCGAGGAGCTTCAACGCTTGACCGCAGACGACTGGTCTTCTATCAAAGACATCGGTCCCGTGGTTGCCAAGAGCCTCCATATATACTTCCACACGAAACAGAACCTTGACCTTCTTCGTAATTTATTTAAAAATGGAGTAACGATTACGCTCTCTCAAACCCTGTCCGCGCTTCCCTTTGCAGGCAAATCCTTTGTGCTCACCGGCACGCTCTCTTCATTAAGCAGAGACGACGCCAAGGAGCGCATCCGCGCTCTAGGCGGTGAAGTATCAGAATCAATCTCCAAAAAAACATCTTACGTAATCATCGGCGAAAATCCAGGATCAAAGGCTGATAAAGCAAAAAAGCTCAATGTACCACAACTTGATGAACTCTCCTTTCTAACACTCCTCAAAAAAGCACTCTGAATTTATGCCTATAGGTGAATCAATAAAAGGAATGGATGAATTAAGTGAGAGCTTTTATTCAAAATTTCATCAAACAAATACTCTTGGTCGTGAGAAGGGCGTGGCAGAATATCCTTGGCTTTTTAAAAAAGCTGAGGATCTTATTACACAGAGTGAGCTCCCAAAACCAGAAAAAAATAGGGTACTGGAGGAACTACATCACCTGCTCAAGCTATTCCAAGAAACAAAAGGTGACGTCAGGGAACTGACGAAGGACGTGAGCGATCCATTGGAAAAGTTGATCACCCATCTTGAATTCGTGGGGAATAAATTGCTTAAGGAAAACGATGACTCCCAAGAACAGGCACGTGAACAAGAAGCGATCGAAATGTTCAAGGATTCACTCCAAGAAGAACTCATAAGCCCGGCATTGTGGCAGGAAGCACAAAAAATGGGCATCATACCATTAGATACGCTATCTAACAAATACGGGCCAGCAAGCTATTATGGAGGAGCGGCACGAAATATTGCCCGATTACACTGGAACATACCTATCCCGCAAGGAGAATTACCTGTCACCGACTTAGACATAATAGCTACGTCAGGTGAAGCAAGAGTTAAAATGCAACACGAACTTCACATAGATCCAAAAGGAATAGCGGTTTCCCAGCTTAGTAAGGATATTATTTCAAAACGGTTAGCGGAACATGACGTAACCTTTAATGAACTCGCAGTTATCTCGAGAGAGGGGAAAAGTACGATACTCTATGCGCCTGAAGCAAAACAGTCGCTAGAGAGCGGTATTATACATCCCGCGCCGAAGGTGAGAAGAAATTTTTATAAAACCAATTTTGTGAGGCACCCAGAGGATCCATCACTGATAATATTCTTGACGAGTATCACAGAACGACTAATAAAATCTGTAGCGGAAGGAAAAGCTGAGGGGTTTAAACTCGCGGAACACAGCCTGCAAGTGCCTCTTGAAAAACGTGTGCTTACTAATGTGAGAAGATTTCTCCCCAAACAAAAAGAGCGACAACCAACCATCTTCTGGCGAATGTCTAAGGTGTTCGAACAAATGGGTATCTGTACCAATGAAAATTTTTTTGCACATTTAAATGCGCAGATTGAAAAGTATCCAAATTTTAATTTTTATCCTCTTCCCCAAGACCAGGTAGAAAAAGCGAATTGGTTCGTAATAAAAATTATAGATCTCGCAAGGCGTAAAATCAACGACCCTGCAAATGACGTTCTTCAGTTGCCGATCTATAAGACATTGCCAACAGCCGAATTGAGGAAAGAACGACTCATAAAAGTACCCTACGATGATCTCCCTGATGAAAAATTCACCCAAAACTTCTGGCAGTGGAGACAAAATCAACGGTTTCCTCCCATTGAAACTCCTCGAATAACCATGTAAGGTAACAATGTAGCCATTTAACCATGTAACCATTTTCGATCTGTATGTCCCTCAACGCTGAAGAGATACAACACATCGCCCGCCTCGCGCGGCTGAAACTGTCTGATGCCGAACTTGAGCGCTACCGGCCGCAACTTGAAGGTATTCTTGATTATGTGGGACAAATTCAACAGGTGGCTGACAGCGCCAAAACGCCTTCTTCTTCCCTATCAATAAATACAAATGTTACACGCACTGACGAGGTTACTTGCATTCCAGGCGAAACCGCCCGCGAGAAATTCTTATCACCATCCGCGATGCGCGACGGAGAATTCCTCAAGGTGCCCGGCGTTTTTGAAACCTAAAGGAATTTTCACTTATGGACTTAACAAATCTGACGATAGGGAGAATTCACGAGGGCCTTTTGCATAAAGATTTCTCTGCACAGGAACTCACAAAGGAATATCTTGAACGCATCAAAAACAAGAACCCTTCACTCAACGCGTTTCTCGCCATAACGGAGAAAGAAGCGCTTGCCTCGGCTAAAGAAGTAGACAGCCAGATCGCACAAGGGATTCCGGTGAATCCGCTCACGGGCGTGCCAACCGCGGTGAAAGACGTGATTATCACTAAGGGGATCAAGACGACCGCGGGGTCGAAAATGCTCGAGACCTATTCGCCTCCCTACGATGCCACGGTGATAGAAAAGCTGAAAGAAGAAGGATACGTCCTCCTCGGGAAAACCAATTGCGACGAATTTGCCATGGGCGGATCAAATGAAAACTCCGGGTTTGGGCCGGTGAAAAACCCTTGGGACCAATCGCGCGTGCCAGGCGGCTCATCCGGAGGATCTGCGGCGGCGGTCGCCGCAGATCTTGCGCCCTATGCGCTAGGGAGCGATACCGGAGGCTCCATCCGCCAACCCGCCTCATTCTGCGGGGTCGTGGGGCTGCGGTGCACCTACGGCAGCGTGTCGCGCTACGGCCTCATTGCTATGGCGTCGTCGCTTGATCAGATCGGTGTCTTTAGCCGCACCGTCGAAGACGCAGAAACGGTATTCAATGTTATCAAAGGGCATGACCCCCGCGACGCCACTTCAATAAGTCCTCCCCCTCTTAAGGTAAGAGGGGGCGGGGGGAGTTATGACGTGCGTGGCCTTAAAATCGGCATACCCCAAGAATACGTGGGGTCACACTGGGATGCAGAAGGTATTGAAAACGGGGTAAAGAAACGCGTGCAGGAAGCCATCGCCGTATTGGAAAAGCTCGGCGCAGAAGTAAAAATGATCTCTCTTCCCCATGCGCCCCAAGCGCTGGCAACCTACTATGTCATTGTGCCTTCAGAAGTGTCTTCCAACCTCGCGCGTTTTGATGGTATACGATTCGGGGGAGTTAAAGAAATACACACTTCCGCGTATTTCCGCGATAAAGCCAAGCGTGACGATCCGCGTCAATCCGCGTTGATTGAATGGTATGAGCAGCAGCGCTCTCACGGTTTTGGACCTGAATCCAAACGCCGCATCATGATCGGCACGCACGCGCTCTCCTCCGGTTATTACGACGCGTATTATAAAAAAGCCCACCACGTGCGCCTGCTCCTCCGGGAAGATTTCGCAAAAGCCTATCAAGACGTGGACGTCATCGCATGCCCCACCTCGCCTACGGTTGCATTTAAAATCGGCGCAAAAGCCAATGACCCGCTTGCAATGTACCTTGCCGACATTTTCACGGTAGCGGTGAACCTCACCGGCCTCCCTGGCATTTCCCTTCCCTGCGGCTTCGCACCCGCGCCTGACGACGATACAGGTTCTCCCCTTAAAAAGGGGGAGACTCGAAGAGGGGGTGTCGAGCTACCCGTAGGATTGCAGCTCATCGGCAAACATTTTGACGAGCCCTTGCTTTTCCGCACGGGCAAAGCCTATCAGCAAGCAACCGATCATCACCTAAAAACACCTCCACTCTCATAACTGATTATGAAGACCTATACAACCTATCTGACATATCAAACGAAGAAAAAAATAGAGATCGTGAATATTACACAGGAGATTGTAAAAGCGGTACAACAATCAAAAATACAAGAAGGCCTATGCCTCGTGAACGCCATGCATATCACTTCCTCCGTCTTTATCAACGATGAAGAACAGGGCCTGAAGGAAGACTTTATAACATGGCTTGAGGAGTTGGCTCCTTACGACCCTGACCGCTACCAACATAACCTTACCGGAGAAGATAATGCCCACGCCCAGAAATACAACATCCAAGATGGAGGCGGCTGTCTTAGTTCAGTAATCATGGTATGACACATGGCACTTATCATGGTTTCGAGAATAAGAGAAAGAGTGACGCCTCCATCAACAGTCGCCACACGTTCGCTTCAACCTATATTATGAATCATCGATCAATGGTCGTACTCATTCAATATAACCGTACCAGGACAGTCCCGTGTGGCGTTGGATGTTGATATACTGGGCACGCGCACATCAAACGCACCATTATGGGAAGGGAAGCAGTGATTGCGGTCACGAACGGAAAGCTTGATTTCGGGCCTTGGGAACAAATTTTTTACGGGGAATTCGACGGCCAACGGCCAAAACGCGTTCTGGTGAAAATCATAGGAGAATAGTAAAAAAACCATGAGTGACTCTACGTTCTACGAACTAAACATTCCTCCTCTCGCTCAACGCCAAAAAATTTACGAACATCTCATCATACCCATTCTCACCCCCGGCATAGTCGGGGGCAATCTTTCCCTGACCTCCGCGTTCGTGACGGAAGCGCAAAAGAAATATAAGGAAAAAGGCATTGCGCGCGCGAAAATTGAACTGGGGCTGGGAACGGATCTTTTCCGGCGCCGGGAACCGCTGGAAGAATACGCGCGCCTCTTCAAAGGCAAGGTGCATTCCGTGCATCTTCCCATCGCGGCGCATGAATGGGGGTCTTCCTTGGAAGACAGGCTTATTAAGCTGGTAACCCATCCCCCTGCCGTGTTCATTCCCGCTGAATATAAGACGCCCGCCGCCGCGCAACAAGGGCGGCTTACCGTAGGACTGGCCGCGGCACAGGCGGTGGACGCGAAACTCATCGTCCTGCACGCGAGCGAGCTTGCTTTTCATCTTGCGGCACATGTAGGATTGGAGAGGACATTTGCGGATATTATGGAAAAAATCATCGCCGTCCGCGATGCAATCGCCCCATACGTGATCATCTGCATGGAACATCAGGGCCATCAGATGAATGGCATTCCTAGAGAAAATTATCCTTATGTCTATGATCCTCTCGCGCTTGCCGATGCGCTCTCGCCCTGGCAAAACCGCCATATCGGCATGACGTTTGATTTCCAGCACTATCGGATTAATACGCACGGAGGGTCAACTCCGTCAACGATCCTTAGGCAAATCTTCCACCGCCACCCTCGCGTCATTAAACACGTGCACATCAACCGGTCCCCGATCCCTCATCTGGACCAGCATAAAAGCATCGCGGACGCGGACGATGAAACATGGAAGAGCGAAATGAGCGCATTTCTCCTCTGCCTTGCGGAAATGAATTACGAAGGTGCAATTTTGCCGGAAGTGAATCCGCCGGGAACATTATTCCGCTATGTAAGGATCCTCTTGCGAAGAAAAAACCGCGTATTGCTTCATATTCCTTTTACCTCAAGGGAATTTACAGCGGAGATAGTGATGCTTACGCGGCTCGTGGACGCCTACCGCACATTTCTTGATGTACCGCAAATCATGATGTCACAATGAACCTTTGATAAAATAAAAGCGTGTATGCCAGAACAGGAATCGCCATTCAAAGAACAAGAGCGAGAACTCCCTTCCCAAGAACAGCGAGAACAAGTGTTTCGTAATATTACCTTGCCCATGGTGTTCCCAGAACTCACCGGCTGGGATCTCAAGCTTACCGCACTGTTTCTCCAAAAATTCCGTTCAGAATTACAAAACCTTGGCATACCCGACGTACAAATGGAATATGTGCTGGGCAACCGCCTCCTCAAGCGGGAAGAATCCTTGGACGACCTTGAAAAATACCTTAAGGGATACGTGCGCGCGGTACACTGCGCCATCCCGCGTGCGGAAATGGAACCAACCCTGGCAAGTAAACTCAAACATAATCTCACATCCCCCCACACTTTATTCTTCCCCTCATGGGGCGCACAAGGAACATTAACAAATAAGGGACGCCTTGGGGCGGGATTAGAGGCTGCCCAAAGAATGGGAGCGTATATCATTGTCGTTCATGCCGCAGAATTTGCACACCCACTTAAAGATGAAAAGAATCCCGAGGAACACGTACACGCTCTCATTGACGCGCTGTCAGACGCACGGGGCAAAATTGCGCCAGAGGTGACAGTATCTGTGGAAACTCAAGGGAGTGAAATAGCGCATTTTCCCCGTGAAAAATTTAAATTTGTGTATAATCCATCAAATCTGGCAGAATTGTTAGGAGACGCGCAAAAGCAAAATATTGGGTTGACGTTTGATTTCCAGCATTGCCGCATACAAGGACTCGATCCCGCCAGAGTGTTAATGCAGATCCATGAACAATATCCTGGACTCGTTCAACATGCGCATATCAACGCCCCGTCCCCACACTTTGAAGACGCGCACCAGAGTTTCGCAGAAACCGCTGATCCAGAGTTAAAACACCAACTCCAGCAGTTCCTCTTTGCGCTCGCGGATACAGACTTCAATGGCGGACTCGTACCAGAGGTAGATCCTCACGGCACCGTGGCGACCCATATAAGAAATCTGGTCAGAAGAAAAATTATTTACCCCGCACGTGGAACTCCGTATGACGTCCGCACGCACGGTTTTGAAGAAGAACGGCAATATCTGCAAGATATTATCGTAGAAATACATTCCCTGCTCGAGCTGTAGATAAGTGGCAGATAAACTGCCACGCTACCATGAGGTAATTATTGCGGCGTAGCGTCGGAGCTTGCCTCCGACTCTCCTTACTATTTGCTTTTTTTGCAAACTTCATGGTAAACTGTAAGTATTATTCCAATAAATTTATACTCTATGCCTACACGAGAAGGAGATGGCCTGTCACTCTCTGAACGTCTCGCTCAGAGGGGTCAAGAAAGAAAGACGCAAACAAGAGATGCAATCCACGCCAAAAAGGAGCGCGTGACAGGAGGATTCAATGACATGATCGCTCCCGTTCGCGAAAGAGCGAGCCAGATGTTTGATTCCGCCAAACAAAAACTCACAAGCTTCAAAGAAGCGGGGAGTTCTTTTTTTAAACGGCTGGGCGAGGGAACAAAGAAGATAACCGATATCGTAGTGGGAGCCACCACTACCCCCGAACTTTTTAACGCAGCCATTGACTTCGGTAAAGATAAATACGCGCAGATTGTCGAAAAGAAGAACAATCTCATTGAGCAATTCACGCTGAAGAAAGAGCTGCCGCTCCTGGAAGGAGAGGTGAGGAGCGTTGAGGCGGAGATTCTTCAGTTAGAGCAAAACACCGGAGACGACGAATCCAATGCCGCACAGATAGAAGCTACTTTGGGAGATTTGAGAACCGTGAAAACACAATTAGAAACTCAAATGGCCGAATTGCAAGAAGGGATGGAACTCAACGAGACGATTCGTAAATTAGCAGAAGGCGAATTGCCAAAAATAGAGCGGCAACTAGAGATGATCGGGCAGGAGATTACTGGCAATGAAGCTGCGAAAGGCGCCATTCACCATGAAATAGGTGAAAAGCGAAAATATATGGCGTTGCACAAGCAGCGGCTGGGAGAGGTGAGTGATCGATTTAATAATGCGAAGAAGAGGCTTCTTGAACTTGGCGGTAATGCAGAGCAGTTAGCGTTAAGCTATTAATTTTCAACTCTTATGAAGACACCCCAACAACTACAACAAAATTTGAATGAGACCATGCGGAAAGTAAACAAGGTAGTAACACATGCCAAACAACAACGCGAGAGCATCCAAAAACAGAGAGGGCAGAGAAGAAGCGAGTTTGCCAAAAAGCTCAAACAGGAGCAGGAGAAAATCTACAAGGCGGTCAATGTGAAGGTAAATAGCATTATGGAAGAATTTGAGGGAGGAATGGAGAAGCTGGATAGTGACGCAAGGCGGGTGATGGAGCAGGTGACTGCAAAAGTAGACAAAATAAAACAAGAAGTTCTCAGGGAATCGCTGAAGACTAAGAAATGAGCACTAAGCAAAATTAACTCCACCTGTTTCCAACACCCCCACCTCAATCCTCTCCCTTACTAGGGAGAGGACGTTGTTTGTGGTAGGATTACCCCATATGACAGCACAAAAATTCATCATTATAGATGGAAACGCCCTCCTCCACCGCGCGTTCCATGCCCTCCCCCCCTTAACCACCAAAGAAGGCAAGCTGGTAAACGCGGTCTATGGCTTCGCACTAACCTTCTTAAAAGTGCTGAAAGATTTAAAACCTGCCTACCTTGCCGTGGCGTTCGATACGAAAGCGCCCACGTTCCGCGATGAGATGTATGCGGCGTACAAAGCGCAGCGCATCACACAGCCCCAGGAGCTCTATGACCAAATCCCGCTTATCAAAGAAATGATCCGCGCGTTCAATCTCCCCGTGGTGGAATTGGACGGATACGAGGCGGATGACGTCATCGGCACGCTTGCCCATCAAACCACTAATAAACTGGCAAACCGACAAACTGAAAAACTTGATGCAATTATCGTCACCGGTGACTTGGATGCGCTGCAGCTCGTCAATGACCGCACAAAAGTCTATACCTTCCGCAAAGGATTTACCGATACGATGATATACGACGCGGCTGCGGTGAAAGAACGCTTCGGGCTTTCCCCCGAGCAAATGATAGATTACAAAGCTCTGCGCGGCGATCCTTCTGATAATATCCCGGGAGTAAGGGGTATTGGAGAAAAAACCGCCACAGAACTCTTAGTGCGCTATAAAACCCTTGACCGTGTGTATCAGACAGTAGAATCTGAAAAAACAAATGACATTAAGCCCGGGGTGCTTGAAAAATTAAAACAGGGGAAGAAAGACGCGCTCCTCTCCAAAAAACTTGCCACCATCGTCCAGGATGCGCCGCTTACCTTTCATCTTGAGGATGCGCGTATAGGCAGCTGCGATACGCAGGCGCTCGTCAATCTTTTCCGGCAATGGGGATTCCAATCATTGGTCGGGAAAATCCCCGCTTCTATGGGTGAGACGAAACAAGAGCAAACCCTTGAAGAGAAAACACCCGCAGAACACCGCACGCAAGGCGCCATTTTTGAAACTCGTGTCATCCCACGCCGTGAATGGAAAGGGGTTCGCTATACGCTCATAGACGATCCAAAGAAATTCGCACAATTTATTTCTGACCTTGATAAACAAAAATCTTTTGTCATTGATACGGAAACCACAGGTATAAACCCTTTTAAGGCAAGCATGATAGGCATGAGTTTCTGCTGGAAAGAAGGAGAAGCGTACTACATTGACGCGACATATCGAAATTTCGACATAGCGAAATTAAAGCCGATCCTCGAGGATCCCCGCATCATGAAGTGGGGACACAACGTGAAATTTGACCTCGAAGCTCTGCGCACACACGGCATCAATGCGAGAGGATTCACCTTTGACACCATGGTCGCATCATACCTTTTGAATCCCGGTTCGCGCCAGCATAATCTCGAGACAGTGGTATTCACTGAATTCGGCTACCAAATGCAGCCTATCGAGGAATTAATCGGCAAGGGGCGTACGCAAATCACCATGGATAAAGTGCCTGTTGTAGAGGTGGCAAATTATTCATGCGAAGACGCTGACTTCACTCTTCGCCTGGTGGCGCCATACAGAGAACGCCTTGAAGAACGGGAAAACTTGAAACTCCTCGATGAGATCGAAATGCCCCTCATCCCCGTCCTTGCCGACATGGAGGAAGCGGGGGTAAAAATTGACGTGGAAGTGCTGGAGGAGCAATCAAAAGAAGTGCATAAAGCGCTTAAAAAATTAGAAACGCAAATTTACAAAAATGCGGGACAAGAATTCAACATAAACTCCCCCCAGCAGCTCAAGAAAATCCTTTTTGAAAAGCTTTCGCTCTCGACCATAGGTTTGGGGAAGACCAAAACCGGCATTTCCACAGCCGCGGGCGAGCTTGAAAAGCTTAAGGGCAAACACCCGATTATAGAGCTGATGATGGAGTACCGTGAACTGTTTAAACTGCGCTCCACCTACCTTGAGGCGCTCCCCGCGCAAGTTGACTCTACAAGCGGCAGAATCCATACCGACTTTAACCAAACCGTGGCAGCGACCGGCCGCCTCTCATCGTCCAATCCCAACCTGCAAAATATACCCATCCGGACCGCGCAGGGACGCATGATCCGCAAGGCATTTGTGGCCGAACGCGGCTTTAGGCTCATCTCGGCTGACTATTCCCAGATTGAATTGCGCATTGCCGCGTCGATCACGGGGGATGCGGCCATGACGACTTCGTTTCACCGCAATGAGGACATCCATCGCCGAACCGCCTCGAACGTCCTTGGCGTCCCTTACGACTCGGTTACTCCTGAACAGCGCCGTGAAGCCAAAACCATCAATTTCGGCATTCTCTACGGCTTAGGAGCGCGAGGTCTTGCGGAAGGATCGGGCCTCAATCTTGACGAGGCAAAAGATTTCATAGAGCGCTATTTCCGTGTGCACAAAGGAATCAAAACGTATGTGGACCGCACCATTGCGGACGCGCGCGAAAAAGGATATGTGGAAACGCTCTTCGGGCGCCGGCGGTATCTCCCCGAAATTACCGCCCAGCACCAGGGTTTGAGAGCCGCCGCCGAGCGCATGGCAATCAACCACCCGATCCAAGGGACCGCGGCAGACCTCATGAAAAAAGCGATGATCCTTGTTGACGCGCGCATTAAAAATGAATTACGATTGACTGACGTGCCGCCCTCCGCGCGCCCTGCGCGGATACTCCTGCAGGTGCACGACGAATTGGTCTTAGAGGTAAAAAATGAACTTGTTGATCAGGTATCGGCGTGGATTAAAGATGAAATGGAATCAGTCGCCAAACTCAAAGTGCCGATTGAAGTGCATGTGGGAATGGGTAAAAATTGGGATGAATGCAAATGAAAAATTCCAAATTCCAATTTCCAATTTCCAATCAAATCCCAATTTCTCAATGACCAAATTTGGACATTGGGGTTTGGAGCTTTTTTTGACATTGGGATTTTGAAATTTGGATTTACCAACCATATATGGATTTAGTAGCCTTCATCGAATCTATAGGTTACCTCGGTATTGCCGCCGTGGTATTTTCAGAATCAGGCCTCTTTTTGGGCGCTTTTTTCCCCGGCGACAGCCTGCTCTTTACCGCAGGATTTTTGGCATCACAACATGTGTTCGACATCCGCATTCTCATTCCGCTTATGTTTCTCGCGGCGGTGCTTGGCGACAGTTTCGGCTATGCTTTCGGCCGCAGGTTGGGGCCGAAAATTTTTTCACGCGAGGATTCGCTCCTTTTCCACCGGGACCATCTTGAGCGCTCGAAACGCTTTTATGAACGCCATGGCGGCAAAACCATCATCCTTGCCCGTTTTATGCCTATTGTGCGCACCTTTGCGCCAATACTCGCGGGGGTGGGCAGGATGCGGTACGGGCAATTTCTGTTCTTCAATGTGATTGGCGCGCTTATCTGGGCAGTGGGCATCTCATATTTGGGATTCGTCCTCGGCGATACCGTGCCCGGGGTGGACAAATATCTCATCCCCATTATTCTCCTTATCATCCTTACTTCAGTCGCCCCCACTATGGTAAGCATATTGCGCAATCCTTCCCATCGCCGCGCAATGATTGATGCGGTAAAAAAAATACTTAAAGTTTCCCCTAAAAAAATACCCCTCAACCAGCATTATCGTAATACTTCCCTTGAAGGGTTCGCCAATGTCATACCCTTAGGTTCCTCTGCCGCGGAAACAGGGCAGGAATTTGAGCGCCGTTTCGGATCAAAGGAATGGTACGTTCGCGCGCTCCCTCTTCGCCTCAAAACCACCTTTCGCTTAGGAGGTCCGGCTGATTTCTTCTTAACTCCCCGGACCGCGGAAGACACGCAAAGTGTCGTTAAAACCTGCCACGAACTCAAAATTCCCCTGTTTGTCCTTGGCGGCGGCAGCAATGTGCTCTTTTCCGATGCGGGATGGAGAGGGGTAGTGCTACAACCAAGCAATAATACAATTACTTTTTCAAATCGAGAAATTGACGCGGCGGATGTCATAGAAAATCCAACTTCCCAAAGTGAGGGTTCGGCAATTGGTCAGACCCTCCGGAGCTCGCTCGAGCACGGTCCCCGCGTAGCGGGGTCGAGCGAGCGAGGCGGAGCGCAGTCCCGCGCTGGCGGGGCTGACGCGTGTCTTCCAATGCCGAGCCCGAACGACGCACGGTGGGAGATGAGCAGTCACGATCGTCCCTCTCCTCCGCAAAAACCCGCCACACCCGATGGACTGCCCGTGGTCGAGGTGAAGGCAGGTGCCGGTACCTCACTGCAACAGCTTATCGCAACCGCCCACCAGGAAAGGCTGGTCGGGCTAGAGTCTTTCTTCGGCATTCCCGCCCGCGTCGGGGGAGCTTTGCGCAACAACGTCCACGGTGGCCCTGATAATTTTGACCGCTATGTAAAAGAAGTGACGCTCCTCCATATCCACACGGGTGAAATCACGACCTGGCCGCATGACCGTTTCGCATTTAGCTATGACCATAATATTTTACAGCAAACAAGAGAATGGCTCGTTTGGGATGTGACCCTTATGCTTTCGCGCGCAGATGAGCCGCTCTGGCAAAAAATTGACGTCTATTATAAGGCGTGGCAATCGTATAAAAATACCACCCAGACTGCCGCAGGCACTGCAGGCTGTGTCTTCAAAAACATACCCTCTCAAGATGCGGCAGAACACCACATACCTGTCTCCGCAGGCGCCAATATTGACCGGCTCTTCGGGCTTGGTACAGCGCTCCGCACCGCGCACATTTCTACATTCCACGGCAACTTCTTACAATCCCCAGGTAATAAAGAACAAGGAACTTCCGAAGACATGCTTTCTCTTATCAATTTCATCCGCGAGGAAACCGCAAAAAAAACCGGCATTGCACTGGAGACTGAAATAGAATTCGTGGGATTTTAAACAAAGAATAAATGTGCTATTATACCTTTATATTCAACAACCATCTAACCATGTAGCCATTTAACCATATATTCAATATGAAACGCTCTACCCTCATCATCCTCGCCATCATCGTTGTCATCGTTCTCGCGGGAATTTCCATGTATAATCGGCTCGTCACCGCCAGCCAGGCCATTGATGGCCAATGGGCACAAGTGGAAACCCAGTACCAGAGGCGGTTTGACCTGATCCCCAACCTCGTAGAATCGGTAAAGGGAATTTTTGAACAAGAGAAAGAAGTATTTGGAAAACTGGCTGACGCGCGCTCCCGTTATGCGGGCGCCGCGACTGTTGACCAAAAAGCCCAAGCTGCCGGAGGGGTAGAGTCTGCCCTTGCGCGGCTCTTGGTAATCGTGGAGAACTACCCACAGTTGCGCTCCGCGGAAAACGTAACTGCCCTCATGGACGAGCTTGCCGGCACGGAAAACCGCGTCGCGGTTGAACGCGGACGCTTCAATGAAAAAGTGAAGGATTACAATACCATGATCCTGCGTTTCCCCGCCAATCTTTTCGCGCGCATCTTTGGATTCAACCAACGAGCGTACTTCGAATCAGCCGCAGGAGCAGACCAAGCGCCGCAAGTTGAATTTTAATGTAATCCTACAAAAATGTCTATATCTATTAATGACAATCATATGCCCACAAATGAATCAAATCAATTCAGCCCAATGCCTTATGAAGAAATACGAGCGGCGGAGAATGCGATGACTCCGTACCGAAAGGAGCATACAAAAGCAAGGCATGCTCTCATGTCCCAAGAAGCACTCCTTACAGAGGCGGGGGTCCCGAAAGAAATAATCCATAAAGCCGCATTGATCGCAGAACAAAAGACAGATGAAGAATGGGAACGCCGCGAGCGGGAAAATCCACTTGTATTAATCAGTGAAGCGCTTGACTCAATAGCAGAGACCGCAGATGAGAAAGTTCTAGTAGAGGGGGCTAAAAAAAGAATTGATGCATTCAGCCAATATTGGCGCGATGTATTAAAGCAAATAGAAAATGCAGGTTCTGGTACTGTAGAAGAAAAAATACAAAAAAGATATAGCGATAACCAAAGCCTGGTAGGACCACAGAAAGACACTAGTTGGAGAAAATACCACGAAATCACAAAAGATCCTGAAGGTAATCTCCAGATGCGTCTAGACCTTCTACAACCTGAGAACCGCGACAATACACGCATACCCCCTGGTTTATTTAAAGAAAAATTTCTAAAAAAGTTGGGGGTCTTGGATGAGGATTCGACCTTATCGCGATTTAGATATCCTACAGAGGAAGATGCAAAGAAAGGAATTACCTTTAATTATACATTTAATGGCATTATACAACAGATTCCATTCGAAAACATCCATGGAGTAAGGGCGGATGTCTTCCTTGGATATGATGATCCTGGAGCACATGCCGCAGATCATCGAACTGACCAGATTCTTATCTACCTGAATACCGAAGGCCTTAAAAAGGAATTACATCAGGATTAGAATCAAATAAATGAACTGCCAGCGAATCACTCAACAATCTCCCTTCTGTCGAGCCATCGCCATGATGGCTCTTATTGCATTACCACTTAATTTTGTTCATGCGGTCACCTATCCTACTCCCGCCGGCTTCGTGACTGATACCGCGCAACTACTTTCTGCAGATGAACGGACGGCGCTCGAAACGACACTTTCCACGTTTAAACAGCAGACTGGCAATGAAATCGCCGTCGTTACTATTCCCTCCCTCGAAGGAGAGTCGATAGAAGACTATACAGTGAAATTATTTGAACGCTGGGGCATAGGGCAAAAAGAAAAAGATAACGGTATTCTCATCTTAGTGGCGAAGGAAGACCGCGCGGTCAGAATAGAGGTAGGCTACGGACTTGAAGGCGCTCTCAATGACGCAAAAGCAGGAAGGATTATACGCGACATTATGGCGCCTGCGTTTCAAGAAGGGAAATATGCTGGAGGGCTGCAAGGCGCAATTGAAGCCATCACCGGAGAAATTAAAGGAGAACCGACGCAAGTGGATACCACACCGTCAGCGGGTAATAAAATAAACGGGCAGTTCATCTACGTGCTTATTATATTTTCTATTTACCTCTCAAGCTTTCTCGCGCGCAGCAAACGATGGTGGCCGGGCGGCGTAATCGGAGGCATCGGGGGTGCAATCCTTGGCGGGATGCTGGGATCAATACTCATAGGCGCTGCGGCATTGGGCCTCTTCGGGATTGGCCTTGACTTTATTCTTTCTAAAAATTACCAAAACCGCGCAAAAAAGGGATTGTCCACCACGTGGTGGCGTTCGGGCGGCGGCTTTTTTGGCGGCGGATTCGGAGGGGGAGGGGGCGGATTTGGCGGATTTGGCGGCGGCATGTCAGGAGGAGGGGGTGCGTCGGGGAGATGGTAACACCATATGATGGAAGATATGATAATACCGAAAGAAAAATTATTTTGTCTGCAAAAGCCCGCGCTCAAATGGACAATGCATGTTAAGGAAAAAATGCGTTTTTATGGGTTAAGCGAATCGCGCGTGAAGCGCATCATCGCGCACCCTGAACGCGCGGAAGCAGGCATTGCCCCGAAAACCACCGCGGTCATGCAGCCTATTACTAAAAAAGGCAAAACCACCCAAGAAATCTGGGTGATGTATCAGGATAAGAAAACACAGCGCACGATTATCACAGCATGGCGCTATCCGGGCAAGAGCCCAATCAGGGAAACAATTCCGCTCCCGGGAGATATCCGTGACGAGCTTCAACGAGAAGGTTATCTCTAAAACCGAGGATTTAGAATCTGGAATTTATCCGCCTCCACATAAAGACTACAGATCTGCCTGCGCTCGAGGCGGATTTTATTGTGAGCGCAAGTCAGCGTTGCGTCTGCGTACGTCAGCGTTCATGGGGTGATATCGCACATTTTGCGCGGCGCCTGCTTTGCCGAACTCGGGTTCGCGCTTTACCTCAAAATCAAGCTGCGCGCCTTCGCTCAAGTCCTCAAAGTGAGTGCCGTTGGTGAGGTCGGTAAAATGGAAAAAGTAATCATTGCCATCTCCTGCCTTGATAAATCCGAATCCCCTCTCCGGCACCTTCTTCCTCACCACGCCCGTGAGGGTAGGCGGGGTATAGACTTCGTCATGCTGCTCGCCTCCCTGGCCTTCAGTCACTCCTGCACTCACATATTCCTCCTGCGCCAGCTGTTTCTGGGCGGTAAATTCGGTACGGCACGCATCGCAATAAAACCGCTGGCCCTTCTTCGGGTGGAAGGTGGTCCATACTTCCCTTTTTCCCTTATGGATGGGCGACTCGCATGCGAGCTGGTGGCGTTTGAAGGTTAACTCTAACTCATGAAGCAAATCATCTATCCAAATGGTGTCAAAATCCTTTACCCTTGCAGGGTCGTGCGGATCGGATAAATCCCCTGCACAGCTGCTCTTTATGCTCACAATCGCCACGCGTTTGCCCAAAAGCCTTACATGTTGGAGCACGGGCACGAAATCGCCGTCCCCTATTACGACCACGGCAATGTCATACACTTGGGGAAGCGCTGCCGCATAGAGCATGGTGGTTGCCAAGGAAATATCCACGCATTTTTCTTTCGCCTCAAAAGTATCCGCAGGGTCGCGATCCGCCTTCCGCAGGCGCCTTCCCATATAATTAATCGCAAAAAGCTCAAGCTCATAATGGTATTCTTCCTTCAAGAGAAGGAAAAAATCCCGCCTGCGCTGCACCGCCTCATCATCCCGCAAGTCGTAATTCGACGCATAGCTCCCGAACAGGTGCGTCCGCACGAGATCCAAATCATCCGATCCCGCGAGCTTGCTCACCTCCCGCACCAACACCTGGGGGAGCTTGCCGAAATCAATATGGAAATCTTCATTCCCGTAGGTTTCCCTTAGCGCAGGGATATTCGAATACAACCACGTCCCATCTATAAAAACCATGACTTTGATCATACCCAGAATATCAACATCCAACGCCAAACGTAGCTGGCATTGTTTGAATATATAGAATAAATGCGACCTTGGAGTAGTGCTGCATAATTATGATGGGAGAAAACGTTTGGCGATTGGTGAGGGAGGCCATAAAAATACCTATTAATGCACTCATGTAGATTCCCTTATGTTATATCTATTCTCTGCAAGGGATATCCGCCTCCCTCTTGGATGTTGTATTACTGGGCATATTCCCTTTAATAAAACCTGCGCATGCTATTATCCCAAATAAGCAAAATTACGCAGAAGTAATAAAATAAGGTATAGTTACTATAGCAGTAAATTATACCTTTTGACAAAAGCTTCAAAATCACATACTTTTATCAACAAGAATAAATTACATAACACTCCGAAGAATATTCCTCTTTATGTGAGGGTTCGACAATTGGGCAAACCCTCCGCAAGCGGCGCAAGCATGGTGTCCCGACTTTGTCGGGACTTGCGCCGCTGAGGCGGAGCGCCCGCCGCGCTGGAGGCGGGGACGCGTGTTTGCCAATGTCGAACCCGAACGACTGTATGCGCAAAATCCCCGCCACCATGGCAACCCAACACCCCGACAACGCCCGCGCGCCCTATTGGGAGCGCGACGGCGACGGGTTTGTAAACTCTTTGGAAGAAGTAGAAGAGAGTATGTCGTGCTACCGCGACCTTGGCACAGAGGAATTCATGTGGGATTGGGAAGGCAAGCACGCGGACGAGGCGGTCATTGATAAATTTTTTTACGGGTACCGCGATTACTTCAAGCGCCGGCAAGTTGGCAAAGACGTGTTCCTCACCTTCCGCCTCCCGAACATCTGGCACGAAAAAGGATATGGCCTTCTGCGCTCGCTGCTGGTAATCCTCACCAGCGAAGACTTTGCCAGGGATCTGAAATTCCATTACCCTCCCCTGTTTGAAGTCATACTTCCGCTTACTGAACGGGCGGAACAACTGATTTATATCGAACGGTCATTCCAGAAACTGGCGCGCTTCAAATCGCAGGCGTTCGACCATTTCTCCTACCGCAATAATGAGCGTCTGCAAGTCATTCCGCTCCTGGAGGGCATTGAACATCAAATAGGCGTGAGGAAACTGCTGCGAGACTACGTGAGGATGCATGCCAAATACTTCCGCTCCCGTCCCCACTATCTGCGGGTTTTCCTTGCTCGCTCCGACCCGGCGCTGGTTTCCGGCCTTCCTGCCACCATGATCGCCAATAAAATCGCGCTGTCGGAAATGCGCGCCTTTGCCGCAGATACCGACATTCCCATATTCCCCATCATTGGCGTAGGAAGCCTAGTATTCCGCGGCGGGCTGTCTCCGCAATCTTATAAAAACTTTTTACGGGAATATGCAGGCGTGAAAACAGTCACCATCCAATCAGCATTCCGCTACGATTATCCTCTGCCGCAAGTAAAAAAGGCGATTGCATATCTGAATACCCACCTTTCCGCCGGGCGCGCACGCATCATACCCTTAGGAGAAAAAAATGTGCTCCACAAGCTCGCGAAAATGTTTGAAATCTCATACCAGTCAACGCTCGCGGGAATTCTTCGCGATGTGGAACCTATATTTGCCGCGGTGCCGGCGCGCCGCGAACGCCGCCTCCATATTGGCTTCCTTTCCTACCAGCGCAATATGGGCGCGCTCACCCTCCCGCGCGCCATCAACTTCACTGCGGCATTCTACTCGCTGGGTATTCCCCCTGAATTCATCGGCACAGGTCAGGCGCTCGCGCAATGCACAGATAAAGAGCACAAACTTATGGAGCGCTATTATATAAATTTTAAGAATAACCTTATCGAAGCAGGAAGGTATCTTAATAAAGAAAATGTAAAACTGCTTGCTAAGCATAACCGCAAATGGAATAGGGTGCTGGAGGATATCGCGCAGATAGAGAAGGTTTTCGGCGTGAGCCTCGGCCCAAAGACCTTAAGCAACAAAAAACACTACCTGCTCTCCAAGAAACTCCTTTCATTAAGGCATAATCCCAAAAAAGCCACTACCCTCATCACCTCATCCGGGATATTGAGAAAGAGTTTGGGATAAAAAACAGAGGACAATTATTTTCACGATCGTGAAAATAATGTCCCCTCACTTTTCCTTGTCTCTCAATTTATCATCCACGAACACCATTAAGCTGCTTGTAGTTCGTTCAAATTTTTTAGTACTTCCTGCGCGTGCAATTCTGGTTTTACATTCTCGTAGATTTTGGCGACTCTGCCTTCGGGGTCTATTAGGAATGAAGTGCGCTTTGTGCCGATGGACTTTTTACCCATTGTTACTTTTTCTCTCCATACGCCATAACGCATAACCACGTCCTTATTTTCATCCGATAGCAGCGGAAAGGTGAGATGATATTTATCCGCAAACTTCAGGTGACTTTCTACGGAATCCACGCTGACCCCTAATACGGTAGCGCTCAATTTGGTAAAATCCGGAAAGTGATCGCGCATGCCGCATGCTTCGGTCGTGCATCCCGGCGTGTCGTCTTTCGGGTAAAAATACAACAATACCCATTTCCCGCGGTAGTCCACAAGCGCATGTATATGGCCACCTTGATCAGAAAGACTGAAATCTGGTGCGAGTTGTTTTTCCTGAATAATCATATATACATGATAAAAACCAAAAAGAGGGCACGCGCCCTCTTTGTTGCACGCTCGGTTTACCCCGTTACCAGAAGGGAATGATAGCCAATACCATGGGGTGTTGAGCCCATGGTAACGGGGTTTACATTGTTGCTTTCGGCGGCTCTGGCTGCGCGGGAGCCGGCGTTGTTTCGCATTGCTTGCACATCGTTTTATGCGTAGCCAATTCTAGGATCGCAGACACACCCACCAAGAGATAGATGATCCGAGAAATAACTGCTTCTTGCCCGCCGAAGATTTGGCCGATGTCCCATTTAAAAAGTGCGATTAAGAGCCAGTTCAAACCGCCCACGACGATAAGAATGTACGTAACACAGTGTAATTTTTTCATAGAAAAATTAAATAGAGAGAATGTAGCGACCTTTAAATGCCTTAAATTTTATAATATTTCCTTCTCTATTACAAAGTATACTCCTTTTCCACAGCTATAGCGAACTAAAATATTTCAGGGCCATAAAAATAAGAGACAGATTTCCTAGGTCTGTCTCATTTTTTATACCAATGCTTGGATTTCTTAATTCTAAATGGAATAAGACGTAAACCAAGCAGTAGTACTACCCTGAAAAAAGCCAGGGTATAATGATCTGAATCACGCAAGATTCTCATTGCCTCCTGCAGAGTACCCGAAAGGGTAAACGCCTTTCTTCGTACTCTCATGAAAAGCTCCTTAGCTCTTACCGGAGCCATGCTTCCTCTAACCGCTACTTGTCTTCTATTAAAATGAGCAGGGTCAGAGTTCAAAAGCATTCCATTTCTTTTCGCCTTTTCATAATCTGGGGTTCCGCAAAACGGCGAATATATATGGAATACTGCAGTAAGACTGTTACTTCTTACCAAGTCCAGCATGCGTCTAAAATGCCGGACTTTTTGTTCAGGATGTCCCAATATAAATGAATAAACTCGGACATAACCATGTTTTGTAGGCAGAAGCCTCCCATCAAATTTACCCTGATGGAGCGAATAAAGTTCAGGGTCTTCGACGCCCACCATAAAACCGATACATGTCCTGAACATTAGGTCGAACAAATCGGACGGAAGTCTTAGCGCGTCAACAATGACACCTTCTCCGCCCCATGTTTTTTTATGTTTAGCGATGAAGTAGAATATCTTATAGAGATATTCATAAGAGTACGCCATTAGATTTGGATCGACAAATAGGATATTTTTTAGCGACTCTATTTCTTCTACTACCTGTTCCGAGTCCCGTTCTCGAACTCGCCTCATTGAAGGAGGTAGAGGACAGTAGGGGCACGCCCTCTTACATCCACGGCCAAGCTCAACTGGCCAGACGATCCGCCGATTCCCCCTTACTGGCAACAGGTAGTCGCTAAAAATGTCCACCGGAGCCGCTTCCCAAACCACGTCTCGGATACCTCTCTCAACACTTTCGAGAACCTTTCCCATGCTTCCCTCACATTCCCCTACGAAAATATTTGCCCCGGGAAAGGCCTCTAGAAATTTCTCCGGAGCCCTGCTGGGCAATTGCCCACCTATGACCATACTACCGCATTTTTGGGAAAAAGTGAGGTAATTGTTTCGCAAGGCTTCAAAAGTCTGCACATCATTCACTGTGCAGAGTCCCACTTTAAAAAAACCCATTCTTCCCACTTGTCTTGGGTTTTGCACATTGACAACAGCAGGTGCAGGATAGCCTGCCTTAAGTATATTCGCCGTGAGCACAGCAGCAGTGAGATTGCCCACGAGACCCTCCCTAATCAATGTGCGGAAATAGAAATAAGGAGAATTAAGGGCCTTCAATGTGGCACTCAATTCCCCTTGCAGAAGAACTATCCCTGCATTGTTGAGTTGTCCCATTTCGGGCCTCCTTTTGGTTTAAGCAAAAATCATTTATTAAAGATCTTTTTTTGTCTTTTTAAATTTCTTATACAACAATTCACCCTAGTGATTTCTTGTTCTTATGTCAAGGGTTTTAATCATTTTACCCCGATCCCAGCTTTACGGGATAGTACGGGATTTCGCTCTCTAGAAACCCTAAACAAAAAAATACCACAAGAGTATTGAACTCATGGAGGTTCACACTGCTATTTCTTTTCCTTCAAAATATCCCTTATCTCGGTGAGCAGTTCCTGGTCTTTGGTGGGTTTTGGCGGCTCGCTGGGTGCTGCTTCTTCTTTCTTCCTTAATTTATTCATTCCCTTTACGAGAAGAAAGACCGCAAACGACACGATGAGGAAACTGACTATGGCATTGAAAAACAAGCCATAGTTGAGCGTGACGGCACCGGCCGCTTTTGCCTGCGCCACGGACATATATGGCCCTGTATCGACCGCGCCCTGCTTGAGCACGATAAACAAATTGGCTAAGTCCACCTTGCCCAAAAGCACGCCAAAGGGCGGCATGATGATGTCGGTAACTAGGGAGTTCACGATGGTGCCAAACGCTGCGCCGATGATGATGCCCACCGCCATGTCCAATACATTGCCGCGCAGAGCGAATTTCTTGAATTCATTGAACATAGGATAATATATTACGAAACCACCCCCATGTCCCCTCCTTAGTAAGGAGGGGATGGGGAGGTCTCAATAAATTAAAGTATAAATTCCGTTTGTGGAAGATCTTTGCGAATGCGGTCAAGGTCGAGGGTGGAATAATTATTCCCTGACAGATTGAAGGTCTTGAGATTTTTCAAATTCCCTAGCTCATATGGCAGACCAGTCAATTGATTATTCGAGAGGTCAAGTATTTCCAGCTTGCTCAATTGGCCAATTTCCGCAGGCACTCCAGTCATTTTGTTATTGCGCGCGTTTAATATTTTTAAATTTTGCAATTTCCTTATTTCTGCTGGCAATGCCCCTGTCAAATTATTGCCGGATACATCAAGTTCTTCCAGATAACTCCGGTCAAAGGTATCCATCGGGACTTTATCCAAATTCTTATTGCTTAAATCAAGCCGCGCTGATTTAGGGATAGTGCCTACATTTGCACCACCTCCCCCAGGAGGATTTGTATCTTGTGGACTAGCAGGCTGATTATTTATGGTATTGCTCACTACGCAACCCGAGAGTGTAAATGCGCCGACAATGGTGATGATGAAGAGTAAGTGTTTTATAAAATTGAATAATTAATGAGGACAATTAAATTCACGATCGTGAAATTAATTGTCTTCAACTTTAATGTACGTTTTGTCATAATAAGTAACCAATTCAATCATTGTAGCGTCGCAGCTAGTCTGCGACTTATTCGCTTATAAAACAGCATACGCTCCTATAGATTAAATGGCAAACATAAAATTACAAGGGTCGGACACATCACGCGCCGACCCTATAATGTGGTGAAATTACCTTATTATGATAATCTTCTCTGAAACTTTCCTTTCAATATAGAGGTTCTCTAATTCGGGTGGTAAATCACCCGTTTTAATTATTTCATAGAGGCTAATTCCTATATTTTTGTAGAATTTAACCTCCACTCTCATTAACTTCCCATACTCTATATTAGCGACTCCGTTTGACGTATGGGTGGCAAACGGAAGATACGAGTTTGGCCCCACCATAAGCCGGTCGTTATAAATTCGCACCTCCGATTTTTCATCGAAAAGTTGAAACCAAATCCATTTCTCAGCCTTATTTGTAACGAATAAGGTTTTTCCCTTAAAATTTCCTGTTACAGCGACAATGTCTTTTAACTCGCTCCTGAACGCAAATTCAATAATATCAGAAGGAGCTTTGATCTCAGTTGGACCTTCAGAGCAACTGAGAAGAAGGACAAATCCAAAAAGAGCAGCTAGGGTTTTCATTTTACACCTCATATTTTTATGAAACGAAAAATTAGGGATTTTGTCCCTAATAGAGTACTACGGATAATAAATTTTGGAAAGAGCCCCGTTATTGTTTAGGATGCGACCTACCTTATATAAAACGCATAACAAAAACGTCCGCATTAGATACCTGCCCGCCATAGCCTAAACTTGAGGAACGTTACGTTCGATGACGTCGCATTTCAGAGATAAGGTTGCGTATGTTGATAATTAACAGGCTTTGGCAGGCGGGCGATCGTACTATATACGGACGTTTTCTGTTCAGCTATTTTGTGCTTTATGCCGCAGATAATGATCCATAATCACAAGCGCGCTCATCGCATCCACGATGGGTACGGCGCGGGGAAGGACGCAAGGATCATGGCGCCCCGCCGCCTCAAGTTCAATTGTTTCGTGAACTTTGTTTACTGTGCTCTGCTTTCTGCCAATCGTGGCGACCGGCTTGATCGCGACACGAAAATGGATCGGCATGCCATTGGAAATGCCACCCTGCGTGCCGCCGGAATTATTGGTACGCGTGCACACGTTACCCTTCTCATTAGTATAAAACTGATCGTTATGTTCACTGCCCCGCATGCCAACCCCGCCAAACCCGGAACCGAATTCAAACCCCTTCACCGCATTGATAGAGAGCATTGCTTTGCCTAAATCTGCCGAGAGCTTATCAAACACAGGCTCCCCTAAACCCGCAGGCACATTGCGGATAATACCGCGGATCACGCCGCCGAGAGAGTCTTTCTCGCTCCTTACCTCTTCGATGAGTGCAATCATTCTTTTCGCCACTTCCTTATCAGGGCAACGCACGATATTTGATTCTATTGCCGCCAAGGTGACCGTATCAATATCAACTTCAGCTTTTATATCTCCAACCTGTTCGACGTAACTTAAAATTTCTATCCCTAATTTTTCTCTTAAATATTTCATCGCCACCGCCCCCGCGGCCACGCGGGCAAGCGTTTCGCGCGCGGATGCCCTCCCGGATCCCGCCCAATTGCGAAGTCCATACTTGGCCTCATACGTAAAATCAGCGTGCGAGGGGCGATACACGTCCTTGAGGACCTGATAATCTTCCGGTCGCATATCAGTATTGCGCGCCATCATCATGATGGGCGTGCCCGTGGTCTTGCCTTCAAATACGCCGGAGTAGATAGTAATGACATCCTCTTCCTTGCGGGGCGTGGTTATCTTGCTTTGCCCCGGTTTCCTGCGGTCAAGTTCCGTCTGAATGTCTGCTTCTGACAACACAAGTCCGGGCGGGCAGCCATCAATGACCACGCCCACCCCGCCCCCGTGCGACTCGCCGAAGGTAGTAATGCGAAATAATTGTCCAAAACTATTACCAGGCATATGCACTGAAGATACAAGTTACAAGAGACAAACACCAAACAATTTCCAAGATACAATAATCAATTTGGGATTTTGAGTTTTGGGTATTGGTGATTATTTGTTACTTGTTTCTTGGTTATTTCGTTCAATGTCATCTTCATAACTTTAACAGGCGCATCACAACCAGTAAATAATGTAAATGATAATATTGCCGTTTCTAAAAGCATTTCCGTACCAGGAATAACGAAACAACCTGCCTCTCTTGCCAATTTAGTCAAAGGCGTGCTTTTGGCTGAATATACAATATCATACACCACTAATCCTTTCCGCAATAATTCCTTGCGTACGGGCGATCCTTGAACGCCATGCGGTAGGCCTATTGAGGTCGCATTCACCAGAATATCGGTGGCAGCAATGAATGACGATAAATCATCAAGCGATCCCGCCGCATGCGCGCCAAATTCGCGGGCAAGCGCTTGAGCTTTATCTGCGGTGCGATTGAGAATAGACACGTAAGCATCAGCCTGCAAAAGCGCATAAACGATCGCCCGCGCAGCCCCTCCCGCGCCAAGCACGACTATGTGTTCTCCTTTCACCTCGCCGATCGCGTGACGAAGCGTCGACATAAATCCCGGCGCATCCGTATTGTATCCCTTAAGCCTTCCTTCCTCGTTCACAATCGTATTCACGGCGCCAATTGAGCGCGCATGATCATCAAGCGCGTCAAGAAAGGGAATCACGGTTTGCTTGTGCGGCACGGTTACATTGAGCCCCCGCACCCCGAGGCTCCGCATGCCTTTGACTGCGGCTTCCACATCCTTCACCGGAAACGCGGCATAGATAAAATCCAAACCTAGCGCCTCAAACGCCGCATTATGGATCACGGGTGAAAGTGAATGATCTACCGGATCTCCTATGATGCCGCAAACTTTAGTTTTCGCGGTTATGTGCATACGACTTATGCTTATCAAACAATATATTGATATCCCGAATAATGGCATGCGGAGCCTTGCCGCTTACATCGACCACCGCATCAGCCGCAGCGCGATACTGGGCTTCCCGTTCCTTCCATGTGCGCAGCATATCCTCTTCAAATGTTTCCGCATTGGTTAAATACGGGCGCTCCCCTTTCTCTCCCTGAAGGCGCTCCATAAGGCGCTCAACCGGCGCGTATAATAAAACCAAGAAGCCATTGATTTTCAGCCGCGTAACGCTTTCGTTGTTCATCACCACCCCACCGCCAGTCGCGATAACCGCCTTCTCGTCTCCTGCGACTTGAACAATCACCTCAGCTTCGTGCCGCCGAAACGCATCCCAGCCCTCTTCGTTCACAAAATCCTCCAAGGAAACGCCTATGCGCTTCTCTATCAAGCTATCAGTATCCAAAAATGCATAGCCTAAAATATCAGCCAAGAGCTTCCCCACAGTTGATTTCCCGCTTCCCCGCATGCCGATTAATACTATGTTCATATTCGCATGTCATTCCCGCGAAGGAGGGAATCTAGACAAAATAAACAAAAAACGATTATTTATTTTTAATTTCTGGATCCCCGATTAAATCGGGGATGACAATGATGCGTGTTTCCCCAACGGGAAACCCGAATGACTAGGCGTGTTTGCCAATGAGCATCCCGAGCGCTTCCCAAAACCCCGGATACGATTTGCTCACCACTTCCGCGTCCTGTATCACCGTCTCCCCATCTGCCGCAAGCCCGGCAACCGCAAATGCCATTGCCATCCTATGGTCGCCGTGCGGATCAATCACTGCGCCTTTCAACTTTCCTCCGTGTATTTTTAACGAATCACCGTTCACCTCCGCGCGTATGCCCATCTTGGCAAGTTCTTCCGCAGGCGCGGCAAGGCGATCGCTCTCCTTCCCGCGCAGATGGCCAATGTGGGTGATCACGCTCATACCCGGCGCAACCGCGGCAAGCACCGCAAGGGTAGGCACGAGATCAGGAACGTCGCAGCCGTCCACAGAAAATGGTTTTACTGATTTTGCGCCGCGCACCACCACTGCATTACGCTCATACTTTACTTCACATCCTACGCTGCGCAGAATGTCCAGTACTTTCCTATCCCCTTGCACAGATTCAGGCGCAAGTCCCAAAACCTTGACTTCGCCGCGAGTGACTGCGGCTGCGGCAAACCAATACTGTGCCGAAGAATAATCCCCTTCTATGGCATACCTCCGTGCACGATACGATTGCCCCGGCTCAACCGTGAATTGATTGCCTTTCTGTTCTACCGCCACGCCAAGCTCTTTCAAAAGCGCGATCGTCAAATCAATATACGGCCGTGAGTATATCGGCTCTTCCACTGCAATAGTCATTCCTTGCGGTAAGAAAGGTGCGATCATGAGCAGCGCAGATACAAATTGCGAACTGACATTTCCCGGCAGCCTCACCTTGCCGCCTTGCAATGCGCCTCCCCGTACCGTGATCCTCTTCGGCTCTTGGGTCACTTCTGCCCCCAACGTTTGAAGCGCATCATACAGTGGCTGCAAGGGGCGCTCTAACAATCGCACACCGCCGGTAATGATTGTTTCGCCTGGCGCCAGCGCTGCTAACGCGAGCGCAAATCGCAAGGTGGTGCCGGAAAGGCCGCATTCGAGGGGCCTTGAAGGAATACATAATGTCCCACCTGTGCCTTGCACTACCAGCTTTAATTCTTCCTGCTTTATTGACGCGCCGAAACCCCTGCACGCGTCCATAGTTGCTTCCGTGTCATCCGCGTACAATATATTAGTTAACACAGATTCTCCTTTTGCGAGCGTTGCGAGCACTATTGCGCGGTGCGTAATGCTCTTGGAGGGAGGCGTGACCACGACTCCTTCTATCTTTCCTGGAATTACAGTGACTTGCATAATAAGCTTTATATTAGCGAGGATTGCTCTCACACAAACCCTCCGCAGACTCCGCCGGCATGGTGTCCGACGTAACGTCGGACCGGCGGAGGCGAGGCGGAGTGCGGTCAGCCGCTGGGCTGACCGACACGTGTTTGTGCTGAGGCAAGCCTCGCGACCAGATTCTCTAACCCTACCACGTAACTCTGCTCTTTTAACCCCATGACCCTTTCCGCCGCAATATCGGCAATCACGGAAATCCTCCGGAACGGCTCCCGGTGCTCAATGTTAGACAAATGCACCTCCACGAGCGGAAGACCGGCGTCAACAAGCGCGTCCCTCAAGGCATAGCTGTAATGGGTGAGCGCCCCGGGATTGATGAGAATTCCATGCGCACCTCCCGCCTGTGCTTGAATAAAATCAATGAGCGCTCCTTCATGGTTTGACTGGAAAAACACGAGTTCTATCACCTCATGCCCCTCGCTTAATCTCCCTGCCTTCGCGCGCAACATATCCTCAATCGCACCCAACGTGAGCGAACCGTACTGTACGGGGTCGCGTCTCCCCAGCATATTTAAATTTGGCCCGTTGATTACTAAAATACGCATAAGTTCATTGTTCATTATTTGTAGCGGACTTGAACCCAGAGGCGAAGGAATACCAATTTGTCGAGGATTTAGGCGCGAGGGTCGCTAGATCGCGTCCGCAGAAAAATTGTGTATTCCTGACCAAGAAACAACCTGGGTGAGCAAATACCATTATTCACTGTTGAACATCCCTCGCAATGCTTCATGTACAATCTTACGCGGCACCTTGACCCCCGCCCTCGCCTTCCCAATCTTCTCCAACAGCACCCACCTTACGCTGCCACCTTGCGCCTTTTTATCATGCTGAAGAATATTTATCAGTCTTGCGATGTTCGTACGCGCGGGCAATCTCGTGGGTAGATTATAATGCGCCAATAACGATTCTACACGCGCGCAATCCTGCGTATTGAAACCTAATAATTCATTGCTTATCCTTACCGCCGCAACCATGCCGATGGCGATTGCTTTGCCGTGCGGGAGTAAAAAATTGCTCATACTCTCCAGTGCGTGTCCCACGGTATGCCCGAAATTTAATAGTACCCTCTCGCCTTTTCGGTCGTTCGGGTCCCGCGCAACCGCCGCCGCCTTCGCCCGTACGCAAAATCCCACCACTTCGTCCCAGGGCATGCGATTGAAGGCACACTCCTCCAATCGCGCCGTGAATGTGCGGCTGCCTATCAATCCGTATTTAATTACTTCCGCCATGCCGTTAATAAGCTCATCTTGAGGGAGCGTCCTTAAAAACGTGGTGTCGCATACCACTGCCTTCGGCTGGTGAAACGTGCCAATCACATTTTTTATGCCCCGAAAGTCAACGCCGGTTTTGCCGCCAATCCCGCTGTCCACTTGTGCTAAAAGCGTTGTTGGCACCTCAATATAATCTATGCCTCGCAAATAAACGGACGCCACAAAACCCGTGAGGTCGCCTACCACGCCGCCGCCCAGCGCAACGAGGATGCCGTAACGATCAACTTTTTTCTGCTGCAGTATGCGCAAGCATCGCTCGGCAATGCGCAGTTCTTTCGAACGTTCTCCCGGCCTCAGCACAATGGTATGCACGGGCACGCGCCCTTCGCGCAAGGTTCTCAAAACCCTTCCGTGCAGGCGCGCAACCGTGCGATCGGTAATGAGAACCACAGAGGTACGGGCATTGCCCCGTGCGAACTGAGGCAAAACGGCAAGCGCCCGATTTCCCGCGATGAGCGCACACGTGTTTTTCGCTGTTACGCGATAATGTATACGGATCATACCCCGTATATCAATATCCAACGCCAAACGTGGTTGGCATTGAAGTAAGCTTTAACATGAAAGCGACCTTGGTGTATTGAATCATAGTAAAATTTGTAGATAACGTTTGGCGATCAGTGAGGGAGGCTATGTAAAAATCTGCAATACGGTCAATCCTCATCCAGTAGTACTCCATCTATATTCTGCTTAAAGATTCCCGCCTCCCTCTTGGATGTTGTATTTCGGGGCATATGGTTCAGCGCTTTTGTGTCTGGCGCGATGATGCAATGATAATACCCATAAGCGTACGCACCTTTGACGCCGGGAGGCCCAGGGACCTGCCAAACTTCACGGCGCATGCGATTACCCGTTGTTCCCTTTCCCTGTCTTTTAAAGAAAGAGACTGGTCTAGTTTTAGTTTGCCGATTTCACGCGCAACCTTCAAGCGCCTGGACCACAATCGCAATAAGGCGCGGTCAAGAGCGTCAATCTGTTTCCTTAAATGAGTGAGTGATTTAGAGTTCATAGGCTGCTCCTCGCTCATACGTCCCCAACACCGTGAGGGTAACCGCTTCGTGCCTCAAGGCAGAGAGCGCCCGCGTGAGCGCTTCAGGCGAGAAGGTGTGTTCAAAATCCACATAGAACAAATATTCCCACGGCTTGCCGAGCAAAGGGCGCGATTCGACTTTGGTAAGATTCATGCCCCTGCCTGCGCACTGCACGAGGAAACGTGAGAGGCTCCCCGCGACGTGCGGAAGCGTGAGCAGGAGCGATACTTTATTTCCTTTCACCGCGGATAGTAAGTACTCACCGGCTTCAACGCGATGCGAAGGAATGCCAATTTTTCGAGGATTTAGGCGTTCAAGCTGCTTGGTCGCGTCCGCAGAAAAATTGTGCATTCTGAAGCGGGATGACTTTGGATGAGCAGTTATCGCAGATATCGGCTTTTTTGCAGGTTTTATAATAGCGCCGAAGCGGGTATAATTCTCGCGATCGGTCTCAATATGGTCGGCAACTACCGACAAGCCGTACAATGACGCCGCCACCCTGCTCGCGATTGCCGCCTCATCCTGGCGCCTACGGAGCGCCACCTCCCGCGCCGCGCCCGCGGTATCGCGGAATGATATAACTTCTATCCAGGGATGGCGCTTAAGAAATTCCTCGCATTGGTCAAGCGCTTGAGGATGCGAGTAGACGCGCCGGATTTGGCGGATTCTTTTCGCGCCGCCCGCGTGCGCAGAATTTGCAAGCAGGTTATGGGATATGCGCAAAAATATTTCTCCGTCCAAGACAAGCGAGTGGCGTGCAAGCAAATCATAAATGCGATGGATGGTGCCGGCGACCGAATTCTCCAAAGGCACGATACCCTGCAGAGCCTTGCCTTTTGCCACTGCCTTGAAAACCTCGTCAAATGAGGGACAAGGTATCATCGCCGCGTGTATCCCAAAATATTTCTGTGCCGCGATTTCGCTGTACGCGCCATGTTCTCCTTGGAAAGCGATTTTATTCCGTTTAGGTAATGAATTTTTTGTCATAATTTCTTTCCTACCTTTCTCTCTTCTTAGAGCGAGTGTTGGCTGTAACGAAAAGCGTCTCGGAGGTTTTGCGGGCATGGGTCCCGCGAAGCGGGAGAGCAAAACCGAGAGCCGAGCGGTAATTTCCTCGCTGGGGAAATTGACCGCGTCTTTTCGTGGCGGCCACACTCGCTTACGTCGCCACCGTTCTTCCTATCGCGCCCGCAATGGTATTTATTTCTCGCATCAGCTGGTTAAGCGCCTCAATGGATATCGCTTGCTCTGCGTCTGAAATGGATTTATCCGGATCTATGTGGCACTCGATAAGCAGCCCGTCTGCCCCCGCGGCAATGGCCGCTCTACTCATCGCGGGCACCAAATCGCGCCTGCCAGTACCGTGTGAAGGGTCCACGATGATGGGCAAGTGGGTTTCATTTTGCAAATAAGGCACCGCATTCAGGTCAAGCGTAAACCGCAGCTCAGTGACATGCGTGCGGATGCCGCGTTCGCAGAGCATCACATTTGCATTGCCTCCGGTGAGAATATATTCTGCGGCGAGCAAAAATTCCTTGTAGGTGGAATGCATGCCGCGCTTTAAGAGCACGGGATGTTTTGTGCGCCCGACCTCTCGCAAAAGTGTATAATTCTGCATGTTCCGCGCGCCGATTTGGAGTATGTCCGCATATTCCACAATAAGATCCACATCCCTGGGGTCCATCACTTCCGTGATGGAGCGCAATCCAGTAGAACGCGCCGCTTTCTGGAGAAGCTGGAGCCCTCTCTTCCCCAACCCTTGGAAATCATACGGGCCGGTGCGGGGCTTAAATGCCCCACCGCGCAGCACCGTGCCGCCCGCCTCTTTTACCGCTTTCGCAATCAGCGTAATCTGCTCTTCGTTTTCCACCGAACACGGCCCTGCCATTATCACCACCTGCGGCCCTCCCACCAGCAGCCCTTGCACGTCAATCACTGTCTTCTCATCTCCGGAAGTATGCGCAAGCCGGTATGGTTTGAGAGGAGACGACTCTGCAGGCAATATTCCGTTGTCACTCTTAGGTGATTCTAACACTGTTTTCACTCTCTTAATGACTTTTTCTTTCATGATAGTTGGCATATGTGTGGCGTATAAAGGCGTAATAATGGCGTGAATTGGCTTCTATAAAACATTAAACTCCCCCGTGTTTGGGAGAGTCATACTATCGCGAGGCTTGAACTATCTTTATTTATTCATATACGACAAATCTCCCAAACGGTTAGTCGGGCTAAAGAAAAACCAAAAATAATTGTTGGAGAATTGTGCGCTTTGCATAATTAAAAATTTATACTCTACCAAAACAGATAAAAGCTCCACTTTCTCTTTTTATTTAGCATTTTTATCCTTTTCTTCGGAGGACGTCTGCATACCAAGCCTATCTCTTTCAAAATCAGAAACTGCTTTGAGCGCTTCATCTGCGCGCTGTTTAAGTTTATCGTACTCTTCATTGAGTGCTCCTGCTTCCTCCTGACCAGCCCCAACCAGCTTATTCAGTCTCTGCCGTAAGAGCGCCATGTACTCATAGTTATGCGACAAACCCTGCCTCTTTGTCCTCTCCCAAAATTCTGTCACTGGTGCATCTTTCGATAGTCCTTCTTTTCTCACTTGATCCGTTTCTTCATGCATGGATTTATTTTCCTCTGCGACTTGCCTAGCATCATCATATACTTCTGCGACTTTCTCTGGATCCCAATTTTCTTTTTTCCACATAGGTGCAAAATTTATTCACGACCGCTGATCTCCGGACGCGTCTTTCTTCTCCTTATAGAAGAGTGTCGGCCATGAAATCGCCACAAGCCCTGCCAGGATGATGGCGAGTATGATGATAATGTGTGCGTAGGGATTCATACACTTTTATTAAACATCTTCACGAAACAATATTACCACACGCCTTATAACCATGTCAAATCGGGCGGACGGAAAGGTCGGGAATCCTTCGAAAATCGCGCACATTCCTCGTCACGAGACTCGTGCCAGTGAAGAGCGCAGTGGCAGCAATCGTGCTGTCCGCGAGTGAGAGGCGATAGGTGCGCCGGATAAATCCAGTGATGCGTGCAATGCGCGAGTCGAGCGAAATCACCGCGAGCGTGCTCAATAACCTTTCGATCCGATTTTCTTCCTCGATACTCAAATCCGGAAATCCGAAAAGTTCCGCCTCGGTGAGCGCCGACACATACACGGTGATCGGCTCGTTGAGCAGTCCGCTCAAGATTGCGGCCGCATGAGGGTCGTCCTTGAGGTAATAGATGATCGCGTTGGTGTCGAGCGTGTACACAAACAGAATGTGCGCTACGCCTCCGCTGACGTCCGCTCCCACTCACGACGCATCTTCCGCAAGGTGAGGATGGGATCGGGTTTCCGGCGCTTCCACATCCCGCGTGCCTGTTCCCAGACGCGTGTACGGTCATTGCCGCGCAGGAGTAAGCGAAGATTCGCTTCCGCGTCACCTTTTGTACGTTCTTTTATTGGAGTCGAAATGACAGAATATGACATAAAACGCCTTTTATAACCCTTACATCAATATAACTATACCCCATTCTCAAGCGTCCATCAAGTGTGTGGGGGTACTGTGTGCGGGGTACTACGTCAATTTATCCCTTCGCCTGCGTCCACCAACGTCCTCAAATATTTCTTTACCGCATCAATCCCTTGCCCCTGCGGCACTTTATTAAACACATCCAGCACCGCGCTGCCGACGATGGCGACATCAGCCCCCGCCTCTTTGAGTGTCTTGATATGCTCATGTGTTGAAACGCCAAATCCCACCGCGATGGACACATCCTTATGCGCCCGAATTCTTTGAAGATGGTGCGCAAGCTCCTTATGGAGCGACGCGCGCGCGCCGGTCGTTCCTTTCTGCCCGATGAAATAGAGAAACTGGTTTGGCTTATCCAGTACTTTCTCAACTCGCTCGTCCGTGCTCACGGTGGAAAGAAACCGCATCGCTACTAAACCAGAACGCGCTGCGTGCTCCAAAAAATGATCATGCGCTTCTTCATCAATCGGAATATCAGGAACGATGAGCCCGCTCACCCCCACCTCTGCCGCATCTCTACAAAATTGCTCGACGCCGTAATGAAAGACAAGATTAAAATACGTCATAAATAGGAGAGGTATTTTACAGTGTGCCCCAACCAAATTCTGCGCCGCGGCAAACGCATCCTTCACCTTGAATCCTCTCTTAAGCGAGACTTCATTTGCCTTCATTATCGTCGGCCCGTCAGCCAAGGGATCTGAAAAAGGAATCTGCAGCTCGATAAAATCAACGCCCGCCCCTGCCATCGCATGCACAAGCCCAATGGAATCCTGCAGCGACGGATAGCCCAAGACAATATGGGCCATGATCCCTAATCTTTTCTCCTCTTTTATTTTATTGAGTCGTGTAATAATCTTGTTCATATTCACGTGTGTCATTCCCGCGAAGGCGGGAATCTAGAAAAAAAACAAACATAAAAATCGATCGTTTTCTTTTTGTTTTTTAGTTCTGGATCCCGTATCAAGTACGGGATGACGGTAATGTTGACCTTCTCTTTAAGTATTCCTTCCAAATCTGCCCGCCGAATATATCCCCGAGAATAAACAAATCTTTATCACCGCGTCCCGACATATTCACGACGATGATTTTTTCTTTGGATAAGGTGGGTGCAAGTTTCACGACATGCGCGAATGCGTGTGCCGATTCAAGCGCGGCAAAGAGCCCCTCCATGCGCGCCAGAGCTTGAAATGCACTGAGCGCTTCCTCGTCGGTCGCCGACACATACTGCACTCTTCCCTTCTGGTAAAGCAGCCCATGCTCCGGCCCGATCCCCGCATAATCAAGGCCCGCAGAAATGCTATGCGTGTTTTGTATTTGCCCGTCTTCGTTCTGCAGAAAATAAGACTTATATCCTTCAACAACCCCAAGCTTGGGATCGCGGGCTAGGCGCGCCGCGTGCTTCCCTGTTGATGTCACTCCCTCGCCCCCTGCCTCCACGCCAATAAGACGCACGGAAGGCTCTTCCAAAAAGGTGTTGAAAATGCCTATGGCATTACTGCCGCCGCCCACGCACGCGATCACATAATCAGGGAGTTCTCTGCCTGTTTGTGCCTTTAACTGCTCCCGCACCTCAAGCCCCACAATATTCTGAAAATCGCGCACCAGAGAAGGGTAAGGGTGCGGGCCTAAAGCGCTTCCCAACAGGTAATAGCTCTCATCCACGTTCGCGATCCAGTCTTGGATGGCAGCCGTGACTGCGTCTTTTAAGCGTTTAGTGCCATGGGCAACCGGCACTACCTCAGCGCCCAATTGCTCCATCCAGAATACGTTCGGCCGCTGCCGTTCATAATCCACCTCGCCCATGTAGACGGTGCATGCAAATCCAAACTTCGCCGCGACCGTTGCGGCCGCCAGCCCATGCTGTCCCGCGCCTGTTTCTGCGATTAGGCGTTTTTTGCCCATGCGGCGAGCAAGGAGCGCCTGCCCCAGACAATGGTTCATCTTGTGCGCGCCGGTATGGTTTAATCCTTCATTTTTAATAAAAATATTCGCGCCGCCTAAGTGCGCGCTCAAATTTCGCGCAGAGGTAAGCGGCGTGGGGCGGCCGGAATAATTCTGATAGAGATCCATAAGCTCGCTCAAGAAAGTAGGATCATTTTTCGCGGTTGCATAGGCGCGCTCAAGCGCGAGTAACGCCGGCATCAAATTTTCCGGCACATACCTACCACCCAGCTCGCCAAAATGCCCCTGCGCGTCTGCATCGTACGGTGTGGAGAAAAAAATGTTCTTCACCCCGTTAGAAATTTGTTTTGCATCTTGCATAATATTTCATCCCTGTTAGAAGTCTTTCTTGTGATTTCTAACGGGGTTAATAAACAATATGACCATTTAGCCATGTATACTCGATTGCTATTCAAATTTCGATTGCATCGTCGTTCCCGCCCCGTATCACGGTACGGGGTAAACCATGGCCTCGCGCAGGCGGGGCTCTTGCGGGAATCCAGACGCCGTCCTCGACCGAGATCGGGAAAAACCAAAAGAAAATCGATTTTTGCTTGTTTTTTATGTCTGGATTCCAAATCAGGTCTGGAATGACAATCGAAATTGGGTTGGCAATTTATTATAACCATTACGCTATTTCTATTTTGCGTTTTTAATAAACAATCGTACCTTTCGCATATCTTTCACCCCCGGTTTAACTTCAACTCCGCCCGAGGCATCAATAATTCGCGATCGCGTAAACTTGATGCCATCATGGATATTTTCTGGTGTCAACCCGCCGGAGAGCACCACCTCATATCCCGCTTCAACAAGCTCACGCGCGAAGTTCCAGTCAGCACGCTTTCCGCTCCCGCCTGCCCCGTGCATTGGATTTTTTGCATCAACCAGCAGCACCTCAACGACACTCGCGTAGTGCAGGTAATTTTGCCGCGTCACCGCTTTCCATATTATTACCCCTCGTTTTCGCAGCCGATTAACGTAGGCCGTTGTTTCATTCCCATGCAATTGCCAAATACTGATTCCCGATTCCTCGATTAACCTGCACAACCGTTCAAACGGCAGATTCACCACCACCCCCACCGTACGGGCAGAAAATTTTCTGCCCCTACACCTATTATTTACCGCCTCCTGTATCTCCCGAGCTTTCTCTCCCGTAACGCTTCTTGGACTCTTAGGAAATTCTATAACACAGCCTACAAAGTCCGCGCCTTGCCGCGCGATTTCCCGCGCCTGCGCGGGCAGTGTCACACCGCAAATTTTTACCTTTACGTTCATATCCGAAATATAAAACTTATTAGGCTTATTCTGCCAACGATAACGCTCTGACCATATTTACAGGATCGCCCGATTTCATCAGCGCTTCCCCCACCAATACAGCGCGTACACCAGCATGGTGCCACTTCCGTACTATTTCAGCTGATACAACGCCGGACTCGCCGATCAGTAAGGGCAAAAAATCTTTTGCCCCTACGGCACGTGTCGCCGTTCTTGCCAATCTCACCACCCTATCCACATCCACCGTCAAATCAACCAGACTCCGCGCGTTTATCCCGATAATTTCTGCGCCAATCTTCATGGCACGTTCAAAATCCTCCTCTTGTTCCACTTCCACCAATACCTGAAGCCCAAGCGCACGGCTTAATTGAAAGAGCCTTTTTAGTTCATCGTCTTCAAGCCATCTGGTAATAAGGAGCACGAGATCTGCGCCTGCCGCCTTGGATTCATACACCTGATACTCGCTGATGATGAAATCTTTGCGCAAAAATGGCATGGAGGGGAAACTCTCTTTCAGTTGCTTCAATTCTTCCAATGAACCGTTAAAATAATTCGGCTCGGTAAGCACGGATATGGCGACTGCGCCGCCATCCACGTACGCCTGCACCTGCGCCAGATGGTCGCGGCCGCTGATCATGCCTGCGTTCGGGCTTGCGTGCTTGATCTCACCGATAACCGCGACAGGGCTCTGCCGCCTTACGATGCGTTCCTTTATGTCAACGAGGAGCAGTGTCCGCACGGCCGCTAGCCGCTTCAAATCCTCCAAAGGAACAGCCGCCTCTTCTTTCTGAACGCGTTCCTGAATGATTGGATAAATTTTTCCTAAAAATCCATTCAAATTTTTCATACTCAACTGTCATTCCCGCCCCGTATGCCGCTACGGGGTAAACCATGGCCTCGCGAGGCGGGGCTCCGGCGGGAATCCAGATAAATAACAAACATGAATTACCGATCGTTTTCTTTTTGTTTTATCTAGATCCCGTATCTCGGTACGGGATGACAACAGGACGTATTCGTGCCCGATAATCAACTTTTCAACCTATTACTCACCTCAATAAACTTTTCCAACAACTTCGTCGCTTCCCCATTCGTCACTGCCTCTCTCGCTATTGCAATCCCTTCTCCAACATCCTTCGCTTGCCCCGCCACATACAACGCCGCACCGCTGTTGAAAAGCACCGTATCAAGCCGCGCTCCTTTCTCTCCCGAGAGCACGGCACGGATAATCGATGCATTCTCCTGTACATCACCACCTCTCAGGTCATTGTTCGTCGCGTGCGAAAAACCGTAATCCTGCGGATCTAAGACATACTTCTCGATAATTCCTCGCTTCACTTCATACGCGTCAGCAGTGGCCGTAGTGGTAAGCTCGTCGTGCCCATCCCCACTGCGCACTACCATTGCGTGTTCGCTGCCTAAAAGCCGTAGAGTTTGCGCAATTATCTGCATCTTCGCGGGATCGGCAATGCCGATAATTTGCCGCCGCGGCATCGCGGGATTCACGAGCGGCCCTAAGATATTGAACAGCGTGCGCACTCCAAGCTCTTTCCGCACTGGCCCCACCTTCGCAAACGCAGGGTGATACAGAGGCGCGAAGAGAAACACAATACCCGCTTCTTCTAAACAGCGGCTTGCCTGCGCGGGCGTGAGATTAATATTCACACCCAGCGCTTCCAGGACGTCCGCGCTCCCGCACGCGCTCGAGACCGCCCGGTTGCCGTGTTTTGCCACTTTCACTCCGCACGCCACGACGACCAGCGCGGTTGCCGTAGAAATGTTGAAAGTGCCTCTGCCATCGCCGCCAGTCCCGCACGTATCAAAAACTTCCGTGTGTGCGCCGGGTAAGGCTATTGCGTGGGTGCGGAGCGACCGCACAAAACCCACGATCTCCTCTGCAGTTTCGCCTTTTATGCGAAGTGCTACCAACAATGCGGCAATCTGCGCAGGGGTATAGTCCCCTCCTATAATCGTTTCCATCACTAGCTCTGCCTCTGTTAAAGTAAAGCTCTCTCGATTGAGTATTTTGTTGAGTATTTCAGAGTATATCATAGGCCTAAAAAATTCTTTATTAAATCCATACCCAATTCCGTCCTAATCGATTCGGGATGGAACTGAATACCCTCAATAGGAAATTGGCGATGCCGCACGCCCATGATCTGCCCGTCATCCTTTGCGAGGGCCGTAATCTCGAGGCATGCAGGGAGGCTTTCCCTCTCGCCCGCGAGAGAATGATAGCGCATGCCCTGCAAGGGACTGGCAAGACTCTTGAAAATACCTTTTCCTTCGTGCACGATAAGGCTCACTTTGCCGTGTTTGACGACTGGCGCGCGCACCACGCGCCCCCCAAACGCCGCAATAATCCCCTGATGCCCGAGACACACGCCCAACACCGGCGTCGTTTTTCCGCATTCAAGAATAACGTCTTTACATACACCGAAGTATTGGGGGTCCGTAGGATCGCCCGGGCCCGGGGAAATGACGACATGGGTATACCCTCCTCCCCTCACGTCATCTAATGTGACTGCATCATTCCTTTCTACCACAGGATTTCCTCCCAACATCCCCACATATTGGTAGAGGTTGTAGGTGAATGAATCGTAGTTGTCGATAATAAGTATTTTCATAATCTTTCTTCTTCCCTTCTCCTCCTAGTGGGCGGGGTTAATCTCAGAGTGAGGATTAGCCGTTGAAAAACCCTCCGCAGTCCCGCAGTGGCGGGACGAGGCGGAGTGCCCCGCCGCGCTGGAGGCGGGGACGCGTGTTTTTCCAACGGACAAGCCGAACGACTGTACGTTCACACTCGCGCACACGCTACCGCCTGTTGTATTGCCCTCTGTTTATTCATAATCTCCTCATATTCCTTCTCGCACACCGAATCATACACAATCCCGCTTCCTGACCTGGTATATGCCTTGTTGCCTGAGACAAAGAGCGAACGGATCGCAATCGCAAACATCGCATCGCCATTCACGCTAAAATATCCGACAGACCCCCCGTACAAACCGCGCGGGCTCCTCTCCAATGCGGCGATTATTTTCATTGCCTCAATCTTGGGCGCGCCAGTGAGCGTGCCTGCGGGGGCGCACGCCGCCAGAACATCAAAACTGTCCAACCCTTTGCGCAGAGTCCCGCGTATTTCTGTCGATAAATGCTGCACATGGCTATAGCGCTTCACTGCCATGAGCCCTTCTACGCGCACGCTCCCGAACTCCGCCACCCTGCCGACGTCATTGCGCGCCAAATCCACGAGCATCATGTGTTCTGCCACTTCCTTTTCGTCGGATTTTAATTGCGCCGCAAGACGCTCATCCTCTTGCCTGTCTGCGCCGCGCTTTATGGTCCCGGCAAGCGTGCCAAAATGCTCAATTGCGTGCCCCTTGGTCCTGAATAACAATTCCGGCGATGCACCCAGCGCATACCTTTCCCGGAACTTCATACAATACATGTGCGGCGAAGGATTAATTTCGCGCAGGTTCCCGTACACCGCGACTGGCGATCCTGCACACTCATACTCAAACCCCACAGAAAATACAATCTGAAATGCATCGCCCCTCCCCACATGCTCTTTGATTGATGCAAACGCCTCTTGGTATTGCGGCAGCGACATATCCGAGGTGTGCGATTCCACCTCAAAACGGGGTGTCTCACCATGTTTTTTTAGCATCTCCTTGAACTGCGCTCTCCTGTCCTTTTCAAGCGTGAAGTACCGTATTGATTGCGTGTGCTTATCAAAAATAAAACCATCAAGGTAGAGTCCGAACTCAAATTGGGGAAAATACGGCTGCTTTTTCCCCGAGAAAGCCGGTTCAAAAAGCGCCGTGCCGTCATATGAGACATATCCCACCAGACCGCCATGATAATGCGGCGGCAGCCCCTCGACATGGGGAAGCAGACCCTTTAACGCGGCATAATCAGTAGTGGCATCAGAAACCACTGATTGCGGCTCCGCGCCAAGGTACGTGAAACGGGAAAACTCCGATTCCGCGCCAAGCGACTCAAGGATAAAAGCGTTTTCGCAGCGCTGTGCAAGCCTTTCAAATATCTCAAATGGCTTTAAATCGGTGCTAAATTCGAACTCTTGATATTGAAAACTCATAAGTATTCAATGGATACCACCCCTTATGTCCCCTCCTTACTAAGAGCCTGACCCGTGTTTATCACGGGGAGGGGGTAGGGAGGTCTCCTTAATTTAAAACCAATGGCGTACATAACAAAAAACTGACCCCCTCTCGGGGATCAGTCAGCGTTAGGTAAGGTAAAAAATCTCTGGAATACCTCAAACCACTGATCTCCGAGAGAGACCAGTGCTCCACCAATTCAATTGCACGTTCGTATATTTCATATTAAGTATCCACACTATAGCTCAGCATGATTTTTATGTCAAATTTCTTTCCCACTCCCCATAGTCATTGACAACTCTCTCTCTCTCTGCTTAACTGAACGTTAAAACTAATTCACAAATAGAGAGATTTTGTAATTCCTGCCCTTTGAAAACCTAGACGAAAAAATAGAGGAGAATTTGCCGTGGAAAATTTACACATCCAAACCGAAGGGTTTGCGGGATTCCTCATTCCTGCGATTGAAAAAATCATAAAAGTGGCATTCGATGTCCCGCTTTGCTGCACCAACGCCGGAGAGAATTTAGATCAGGTCGTTGCCGAACTTATCGGCTCTAACCAAGTCCGGCAAGAAGGTGTACCCGTAACATCTGAGCTCCAACAAGGGGTTACCGAGATCGTGAAATATTACGTTGGCCTTCAACGTCCCATCCCCATTCTGACACCATGTGGAGGGAGAAAAACCATTTGTGGTCTCAGTATTGACGTGGCTGAACTTGTCGCGTTAAAAATGCTCATGTGTCTTCAACGGCGGGTACAGCAACATTATCCTCCAGGGTTGGAAATTCGTATACGAATTGAGGATATGGGCGCACTCCATCTCTTTAACCGAGATGATATCGCAACAAATCGACGCACGGTGAATGAGTATGCGAACGATTTCAGCTCATTAGTTCACATACTTGGGTTCGACTTATTACCGATACCGGAAAGCACTTTCATGGACGAGAAGCAGTACTCGGCTCTCGCCGACAGCTTCATCCCGCTATTGGAAGCTTATATCGTTGAGTCCGATGAGCACGGGCTTGATGCTTATGAGCGACTTCCCTGTTGGAAACAGTTGGCAGAAGTGGGGTGGACCGGTCCTATTCCGATTGAACAACGGGAATACTATCGTTCCCGTTACCGGGTACTCTATCCCGGCATTACGCCAGCCCAAGCAACGGAAATGCTGGCTCGTTATTTTGCCGGGTCGTTGGCAAGATACAAACTGAACGGAACCTGCGTAGGTGACCTTGAAGGAAAATACATTCAAGTCACCTTCATGTGCCCGATTCCAGGTGTTCCTCCCGAAATGGTCTGGCGAAATATCTACTACCGCACGCTCCCGACCAAATTGGCGCGCACCCACATTCCCTTCTGGCGAGGAAAGGGGTACTTGCGAGTTCAGGGCGATACTGTTTGCCCAAAACTCGCGAGTTGGAGCGAACAGCTCAAATACAATCCCGCCTCAATTACTCTCTCCAACCAAAATTTAGCGGTAACCCTCGCCGCCGATTATGTAATCATGCATTAATCTCTCCTCACTATAAAAACACGAACAGGTGAAAATCCATCTGTTCGTGTTCCCTCCTTTGTTACGAGATACTCGTGATAATGGAGAGAACATTCATATCCACATAAAAAGTCCCTATTGAAGTCGGGATTTTTAATAAAAATCTGCTTTCGAGCCATTTCGCGCCAAATGGCTCATATTTTTATGGCTTTACCACGAGCAACTCCTGATACTTCTTCCTTATTTTTTCGATTTTCGGCTTAATGACTGCTCTTGAATACCCCTCATTAAGATGGCAGGCGTAATAATTCTTGTGGTACTCTTCCGCAGGATAAAACGCCTCCAAGGGAGCGATTTCCGTCACGAGGGGTTTGTCGTAAACGCGGGCATCGGCGAGCTCGTTCACAAAACGTTCTGCGGCGGCACGCTGGTCAGGTACGGTGAAAAGAATAATAGATCGATATTGGGTGCCGATATCGTCACCCTGCCGGTTCAGGCTGGTCGGATCATGACTTTCGAAAAAAATTTCAAGTAATTTTTCATACGAGATAATTTGAGGATCGTATACTACCAGAATTACTTCCGCATGCCCGGTGGCGCCGGTGGACACTTGTTCGTAGGTGGGATTCGGCACCGTCCCTCCGGCGTATCCCGAGGTAACATTCACCACCCCTTTTAATCCAAGAAAAACCGCTTCAGTGCACCAAAAGCATCCACCGCCGAAAGCAACACGCTGATATACTTTTTGCCCAATAGAATTCATATTTAAACCTTAGCAACGACAAATCGCATAGCCACGGAATTAATGCAGTACCGCTTGCCCGTGGGTTTGGGCCCGTCATCAAACACATGCCCAAGGTGAGAATCGCATCGTGCGCAGCGCACTTCCGTGCGCTGCATGCCGTGCGTAGTATCCTCGCGCGCTTTAATGTTTTCTGGGTTAACAGGCCTGGTAGTAGCTCGGCCAGCCGGCGCCTGATTCAAATTTGGCGTCCGCGCGGAACAAAGGCAAATCGCACGCGGCGCAATGGTACGCGCCGCTTTTATGAGGCATTCCCGTAGGACAGGAAAACGCAGGCTCGGTCCCCTGCGTGCGCATTATCCGGTATTGCTCCGGTGTGAGCAGAGCCTTCCATTCCTGTTCCGTCTTATACATTTTTTCCATATTGCTGCTACCCAAAAACTACTTAAGAAAAAATAAAAAGATCATCGATTCTGGTTTTGAGGATCTTAGCAATCTGATAGGCAAGCCTCAGAGAAGGATTATATTTCCCCTGCTCCAGAAACACGATGGTTTCCCTGCGCACACCCGCGTGCGCGGCCAGTTGCTCTTGCGTCAGGTTATACTTTGTACGAAATTCTTTAATACGATTTTTCATAAATGTTTTCACGCGACTTGATACGACTATTGCCTCATTTTTTCAATGGATGCCGGAGGTTATCGCTCCTCCTGCGGCTCACATCGTATCGTCAACGCAAGGCGCATCAGGCATAGGTGTTCGCGGATTACCATGCTTGATCCACTGCCCCTCATCGCAGAGCCATGTATCCTCGTCCCCGCTGAATAGGCGCAGGCCGACTATCACAAACGCCAAGAGTAATGCTCCCATCAATATAAAAGCCAGAACTTTACGACTCTGCACACGCGGTTTATTGAGATAATTGAAAATAATGCTATAAACGAGGAGGATAAAACAGGTAGCATACGCTAATACATAACCTATTACTTCAAAGAGAGGGTGCCCTTCCCGTAAAGCAATGAGAATAAAAGTGGCAATGCTCGCCATAACCGCAAATATTACCATGGCATAGCGCGCCGCCTTGCCCGCGATCTGATAATCCCGCTCGTCAGCGATAACCTCTTTCACCTGCCTGCGGAACATCATCATAAGCCCCGCCGCAATCGCAACCGATGCCGCTGCCAATGGGTAATTATCGATAATAATAGCTTGGCTTATCACTGCAGCTAATATCATTGCTACGATAATTTTTGCGAATTTATATCTTTGGTAGGTCATAAGATAATAGTTAGAAATACCTCACAATCTTAATGTTGTATTATTCTAACATTGTTGTCAAGGCGTTTGGTGAATATGCTAAATTATGTAATCTGGCGATATCTGCCGATACCCGATTTTGACCGATCGGCCATAGTCTTTTATAATGGTAAAGTACCAATTAACGAGGGGCTTATTTGGTGCCTCACAGGTAACCTATAAAGGTTTTTATTTATTATGGCGGCTTTCCGCTTGACGTCCGGCAGTTGCCGACGCTGGCCGTTTACCAGCCAGCCGCCACGGGAGAATGGTTATGTCCGAAAAAGTTATGGCCGAGTATATATGGCTGGACGGCCGACGACCCACCGCCAAATTGCGTTCCAAAACAAAAATTGTGAACGGGCCTATAGCCAAAATTAGCGATTTGGCGGATTGGGGTTTTGACGGTTCTTCCACCGAACAGGCCGAAGGTCACTTTAGCGACTGCATGCTGAAACCGGTACATTTTGTCACCGATCCGATACACAAAGCGCCGCACATATTAGTGCTCTGTGAAGTGCTGAATGCCGACGGCACGCCGCACGTTTCCAACACGCGCCATGTGTTAGCCGCAACCGCCGCCAAATACCGGTCTCATGAACCGTTGTTCGGCATTGAGCAAGAATATACTTTATATCATAAAGATTGGCCACTGGGGTGGCCGACGAGCGGTTTCCCGCATCCGCAAGGGCGTTATTATTGTGGCGTCGGTTACGATGAAGTACACGGCCGTGAGCTGATAATGGAACATGTGGAGGCCTGCCTGGAAGCCGGACTCGCCATATCCGGCATTAACGCCGAGGTAATGCCGGCGCAGTGGGAATTCCAGGTCGGCACGCTAAGTCCTTTGGAAGTGAGCGACCAGTTGTGGCTCGCGCGCTGGCTATTGTATCGCTTGGGAGAAAATTTTTCCGTGTATGCCAAACTGGATCCCAAACCCATGCCAGGAGATTGGAACGGCGCCGGTGGCCACACTAATTTTTCAATCAAGAGCATGCGCGAAGACGGCGGTTTAGCAGTCATTAAAAAAACTTGCCAAAAACTGGGCCAATTCCATAAAGAACATTTGCGGGTGTATGGCGCGGATAACGATAAGCGTTTAACCGGCAAACACGAAACTTGCAGTATTTACCAATTCCGTTATGGCGTGTCCGACCGGGGAGCCTCTATCCGCATTCCCATGGCCACGGCCAATGCCGGTAAGGGTTATTTGGAGGACCGCCGGCCAGCGGCGAATCTGGACCCTTACCAAATTTGCACGGCCTTGATCGAAACCGCGTGCGGAGACGGTTTTAATCCGGATAAATACGGCTGGGGTAATTTTGAAATTAATAATGCGAAACCAGTGGAAATCCAGGCAGAGGACGCTTAAATAAACGCATTTTTATCTGTTGAATTGGTCTTTAAAAAGTGGCCGAAATGCTGCAATTCGGCCACATAGGTCTGAAATCAATAATCTGAATCAGTTACCCAAACGCGACGTCAAGCACCATCATGACTGTAAATCCGATCATGGCCCCGATGGTTGCCACGTCCGTGGCATTTTTCTGCGATGCAGGGATTATTTCTTCCACCGACACGTAAATCATGGCGCCTGCGGCAAAGGCAAGCGCATACGGCAATATCCCGCGCATGACGAGCACGCTCGCCGCACCCAATACTGCCGCCACCGGTTCAATGAGCGCGGATGCCTGCCCGTAGAAAAAAGCGCGCCAACGGCTCAATCCTTCCCGACGGAACGGAAGCGATACCGCGAGCCCTTCGGGAAAATTCTGTATCCCGATCCCCAGCGCGAGCGCGGCCGCGCCTGCCCAGCTTGCCCCGTCTATGCCCTGCGCCGCAGCCCCGAACGCCACGCCGATCGCAAGCCCCTCCGGAAAATTATGGAACGTGATCGCCAAAAAAAGGAGCATCGTCCTATGCCAGGACGTGCGTATGCCTTCCACGCGCGCAAGCGGCTGACCGAACCATAAATGCGGAAGCGCTTTATCAATCAGCCAGAGAAACAAGCCGCCGCTTAAAAAACCAACAGCAGGAGGCATCCACGGGAGTATGCCAAGCTTCTCACTCATGGCAATGGAAGGCGCAAGCAGCGACCAAAAACTCGCCGCAATCATGACTCCTGCGGTGAAGCCAAGCATGGCGTCTAAAAGCCTCTGCTTAATTGTTTTAAAAAAGAAAACGCCGGCGGCTCCGACGGCAGTCATGCCCCAGGTAAAGAGCGTGGCATAAAACGCGGCAAGGACTGGATTATCAGGGAAAACCATGAATGGTCGAAATGGTCATGCGATATCTTCCTTATAAGCTTACCAAAATAATGGGAAAAAAGCCATGGAGAAAAAGTCATAATAAATAAGCGCCTTCGCTATATCGAGGCTATTCGCCTGCAAAAACTTTCTCTCAACTATAATATCCATGTGTACACATACCCCAGTATGATTATGCTCGCCGTGATTGTGCCATAAAATATGGCGATAAGCCTGCAGGTCATCGCTTTCTTGAGCATTATGGCAGACGGGAAAGAGAGGCCGACCGCTGCCATCATAAAGGCAAGCACCACTCCGAGCGGAATGCCCTTGTCTACCAGCGCTTGCGCAATAGGGAGTATCCCTGCCGCATTCGCATACAGGGGCACAGCTACCATGACGGCAACCGGTACGGCGATGAGACTATTCACAGGGAGATATGTTTCAAAAAATCCTATGGGAACAAAGCCATGAATGACCGCGCCCACGCCCACACCGATGATTACATAAACCCCCACGCTCCGCACGATGTTCCATGTTCCTCTGGCAGCGCGAGCTAGCTTCTTTGAAAAACCGTTACCTTCCTGAATAAATACTCCCTGCACCTCCTGCATTACGGCTTGCGTAACCCAAGACGATAAATACTTTTCTAACCTCATTTTCCCAAGCAGGTAGCCGGCAACCACCGCTACCAGTATCCCGCTCATTACGTAAATAAGGGTAACTTTAACGCCAAATACACCCAGAAGCATAGCTATCACTACCGAATCGACTAGCGGCGAGCTGATAAGGAAGGCTAAAGTCACCCCCAAGGGAATGCCGCCGCGCACGAACCCTATGAAGAGCGGCACCGAGGAACAGGAGCAGAAAGGCGTGATAGTGCCAAAAAGCGCTGCCAATAAGTAATCAGCGCCATATAATTTTTTAGTACTAAGATACGCACGCACCTTTTCCACGGGAAAATACTCATTCACCAAACCCATGACGAGCGCTATGCTAAAGAGAAGAATAAATATCTTTAGGGTGTCGTAAATAAAAAACCGCACGCTCTCGCCAATGCGGGTCGCCTCGCCGAGTGAAAAGACGCGGAATGCCGCCCAATCGGCGAATTGTTCAAGCGGGTACCAAATACTCATACTATCCTGCCTGCTGAATGAGTTCCTTTATTTTCTCTAAAGAGGGCAGACTCCCGGCCAACACAGACTTCTCGTCAATGACGAGAACCGGACTGTGCATAATCCCCCTAGCCACAATCCTTTCCACATCCGTGATATATTCAATCTCTGCAGATACCCCCAACAATGTTACTGCTTCTTTTGTTCGCTCTAAGAGCATTTTACACGTAGGGCATCCTGTGCCCATAACTTGTATCTTCATAGTGGTGCATTTAATAAGCGCAATACGCGAATAAGGCGCTTCCCTTGCGCCGTCAGAGCATAATCAATGTACTTGCCAGCGCGTTTTTTCTCCACCACGCCTCCTGCCATCAGATCGGCCAGGTGATGCGATATGAGTGTTTGGGACATGCGCGTATGCGTCATTAAATCGCACACGCAGTGCGCGCCTCGGGAGAGCAGCAAGAGTAGTCTCACGCGCGCAGGCACCGCAAGCAATTTCAATGTATTCTCCGCCGCAACGAGTGAAGCATCTCCTTGCTCTAACGCCGGTGATGAGGAATGACAACGACAACGTTTATATATGAACATACGTTCATATAATAATCCCTTCTATTCATTCAGTCAATCGGGTTCGAACTCCCTTTCTTACCCAATCAAAAACACCCTGAAAGGGATGTTAAAAATCAAAACTCTCTAGGATAAGATGGCGTTAATAAGGACCAGGCTTATAACCCAGTCTTATACAAATCTGAACAATCTTGGAAACAATCAGCGCCTGGTCATGAGATTCATGATGTTCATTTCATACCACACCTTCTCCGCCACTCTCTTCTCCTGCCGCTCGATCCAGGGTGTCCAGTCAAATGCTTCTTCAGATTTATTTTTCCCTTCTCTCTCCAGATAATCGGCTTTTTCTTTCAACGCGCCTTGTTGCTCATATCGTTTCACTAATGAGAGCACGTCCGGTGACAGCATGGTAAGCTCGTACAGCCGAATTCTTGAATTTTCTATGCCGGACAGGGCGACATTGGCACGTAAGATGAATTGTTCAACGGGTAACACCGTCACCGCGGCATACATCCAAATAAAGAGCACTACCAAAAATTTGAGGATATTGGAGCGCTGCGCGATAAACAAGCGCGTGATGAGCCACACAAAGACTATCGCACAATAGAGCACCGTGTAGGCGGCAAAAAATTTTTCGTAGCTGAACCCGTAATAGGTGACATAGAGCCCCATGCGATAGCCTGCGGAAACTAGCAACAGCAATGACGCGGCAGTAAAAGCCGCCAGAATCTTTTGCACTATGGGGCTGGTTTTTCTGTATGCGAAGAAATAAATCAATATATTGATCACGGACAAAAACAGCAGCTGCCAAAAACCGCTTTTCACCAAATGCTCGGTTTCCTTGAAATCAAAGGGGAGGTCTCCCACCCACAAACGCTTCACCTGCACCCAGAGAAAAAGCGCATACAGGCAGAGGATGCCGCCGAGCACGATCCCTGCGACAATCGAGTCGATCGGCTTGTCCTGTTTCTCTTTTTTGCCGTAATCAAACGGCCCGCTCCACGCCGCGAGCACTGATGAGAATAGGATTGATAAAGCAATGCCCACCAGCAGCTTGTACATGAATGGCACAGAGATAATTTCTTTGAACCAATCATAGATGCCTTTCATGCGTTCGGCGAACACAGCATCGGCAGAGGAGAGAAGCGGAATGAAGACAGTGAGCGCGATGACCAAAAACAAGACTAGGCCGGCTGTTACTCTTACCGCAATCCGCTTCTTTGCCGATCCGGTCGGTACAATAAGATTCAGATAGAGTGTGGCGGACTTGCCAATCTGCAAGAGGAATGAGAAAAATCGGCTAATTATCCTTAGCACATACTCGATATCCCAGTACTTTGACTCTTTATCAGGCAAAAACGCCTGATTGTAAAAAATCGCAAACCCCGCCGGCAGAACCATGAGACTGAATATTTTTAGAAAAGGATTATCGTAGAGCGCGAAACTCAGGACGATAAGTGTGAACGGTATGAGCCACGCGAGATCATTCTTTCCAAAATGCCCTTCTTTGCGCAAGACCCACACGAATAACCCAAGAAATAAAACCAGAAAAATAAAGGCATTGAATCCCAGCGCATACACTCCTTTGCTCCAGAAATTCCACAGGAAGACAACCCAAAAAATCGCCAAACCAGCGCACAAAATAAGCCTAAGGGCCAAATCCCTGTTTAAACTCTCCGGGTGTTCCGTGGGAGCATTATTTGCCATGTTTCAATAATCCCACGAAATATGACTTAAATCAAGGAAAATCGCCCAAACGCTAAACCCGCCCCGCAAATGCGGGGCGGGTTTAGGACCTCTAAATACGGCAGTATTCCGAATGGTCAGAACCTCTCAAAATGCATGTAAATAAAAGAGAAAACGAGCGCTTGTACGCTCGCTGTCCCATATTCCTCTCCGCCTTGACTGACGTTAGAACCTGCTTGCAAGGATTAGTGGATAAATATTTGCCGTTTGTATTGGTAAAATCGTGGTAGTATCTTAGTGCAAAATTGAACAATTTCCGTATATATATTCAACGAAAAGTGGCTTTCGGATGTCCCCTCCCTGCGATAGAGACCGTAGGGGATCACGGCTGGCGATCCCACGGTCTTACGAACCTAACCATGTTACTGCTCTTAAACTTTTTCCTTAAGGTAACCCTATAGCAAGAGCCACAGGGTGTCCTGTGAAGCTATCAACCTTTCGCTCTCCTGAGACCATGCATGTATATGATAAGAAGTCGCGACGTAACAAAAAAGATTACATCCGCCTTCTGCGCCGTTTCTGCCCGCACCGTAATCTCTGACCACACCATGTGCCGCCCAGCAAGAAAATGCAATGTGCATTGCCTTTCACACGGCCTACAAGCTGCCCATATCTAGTGTCTTCCAGAGGGTTGCCAAGGAGAGAGAGGCTGCGCCGACGACCTGATCTGCGGCCCCGAAATACATGTAAAGATCACCGCCCCTAATGACCGCGCCGCAAGGGAAAACGACATTCGATACCTGACCTAATTTTTCAAACGGCATCCGCGGCTCAAACAGCGACTCATCAGTTCGCGCGATAATGCGGGTAGGATCCTTCACATCGGCCAACACGGCGCCGACGCGGTATTGACCATCATCGTCGGATATGCCATGGTAGAGCACCAGCCACCCTTTATCGGTCTTCAACGGCGGCGCAGCAATGCCAACTTTACGTGAATCCCACATGCCTTTCCGCGGCGCGATCCAGCGGTACTCCTCGAGCCACGTCTTCCCGTCAAACGCAAGGCTGGCATGAAATGAAAGGTCAATATCATCCCCACTTCGATGGATAATGAGGTAGGTGCTGTTGATCTTCTCCGGGAAGAGACACGCATCTTTATCATCGCACCCGGGCGGCGAAATGAGTACGGGTTTTGCCCAATTCCATTTTCTCTCAAGGAAATCCTTCTCATGAATTGAGGTGAGCGCGACCCGCGGTGGATTTTTTCCATCGTAGGCCGTATAGCACATATAGAATTTAGTACCCATCTTCGTCAGCCGCGGATCTTCGCATCCCGAATTCGCCCCGGGCACCACTTTTTGTTCAAATACCTCTCGAGGAACGTAGACCGGCTCTGGTAACCGCTCATCAATGTCAAATCCGTTCGTGCTGTTGGCGTATCCCAACACTGACGTATTGTCGTGAGACATGGCGCGGTACAGGAGATGCACCTTGCCATTCAGGTACACAGCCGCGGGATTGAATACCGCCTTAGACTCCCACGGATGATCAGCGATGGGCGCAAACATCTGTTGCTCGCGCGCCCACAACGATCGCAGGGGACCAGCAGGCGCTGTGAGTTTCTGCAATAATCCTTTGAGGGAAATAAATGCGAGACAGCAAACGGTATCAGCGGCGCCGTAGTACAGGTACACCTTCCCTCGGCGGATGAGCGCGCCCGAGGGGAATACCACATTCGGCACGATCCCGATTTTCTCATAGTATTCCTCTGCGGTAAGCAGCGGATACAGGGTACGCGCAATGACGTGTCGTGGATCCTTGAGATCAAGCAATACTGCTTCCACGCCAAACACCTGATGAGGATGACTGTAGTTCTTGATATACGAGTAAAGCAGTAACCAGCCCGCCTTTGTCTTCAAAGGAGGCGCACCTACTTCAACGTGGTCATAGGGAGTCCGCTGGAGCGGCAGGGTGGGCTGCGCGGAGAGATTACGGTACCACTCCTGCCAGTAATCCTCTACCCACATGTCTTGCGGCGTGTCAAAACTCGCGAGGCATATATGCGTGGGCGGCCGGTCAGTATTCACCGACAGCACCGCCCAGATCTTGCCGTTCACTCTCTCCGGAAATAGTGCCATGGCCTTCGCATTAAACGACGTCACGAGGTGTTTCTCCTTGATAGTCTGCAAGTCGGCGCTCACGGCCACGCCCACGCGGATGCCATCGGCTCTAAACGGATACTCGGACAGCGCGGTATAAAAGATGTAATACATTCCCTCAAGGGCAGTCACCCGAGGATCTTCGCACCCAAACCGGTCCCACGGCATATCAGGAACAATAAATCGTTGCCGTGCAGAAAAATGCACGCCATCCTTACTTTTCGCGATCCCCACATCAGACACCTTCAGCGTGGTGTTTGCGGCAGAATGGAAATGAGGCAGTGAGACAGCACGGTAGAGCAGGTAAATGGAACCCTGGTGGAGTACCGGGCATCCATTAAATACCGCATCCGCCTCCCACGATTGATGCCGATGGGGGATGAGTATCGGATTTTTACTCAATCGCTCGACGATCATAGCTGCGTAAAAAAAATAACCCATCCACGAGCATCAATAAAAACGTAGCAAGCATAAGGTGTATCTTATGATTTCTCTCGCACGACGCTCCGCGTGAGTACAGGCTCCTGGTCTTTCCGGAGCGCGTCGATGAACTGCGCAAAATCGACATGGGCCACGCAGACGTAACTGTCTGCCGCGCCATAGTACACGAGCAGCTGTCCGTCTTTCACCACGGCGCCTGAAACGTACACCACACCTGGTTTAAACCCGTGATGCTCATACGGCTCACTAGGCTCTAAGACTGGCGTGCGTGCGCGAGAGCGCACTATAGTCGGGTCATCGTGATCAAGCAAGAGCGCGCCGACCCGGTACTTGCTCCAGTCATGATCCATCGCGTGGTAGAATACCAGCCAACCATAGTCCGTCTTGAGCGGCACCGGCCCGGCGCCCCGTATCCATCGATCCCAGCAATTCTGCCGCGGTTTCCCGCCGTGATTGCTGGCGATACAAGCCTGATTTTTAAATTCGAGGCTGTCCACATACTCGACGAGCACCTCTGGATTGAGGCTGTGCAGTATCGCATACTTCCCATGTATCTTCTCCGGGAATATCACCCAGTTCTTATGGACCTCCTCGGGAGGAGAGATGAGGAGGGGCGCTTTCCAATGCCACCGCTTCTGCAGAAAGTCTTCGAGAGATATTGAGGTGAGTGCAACCCGTAAGTCGCCGTTGCAGGCCGTATACATCATATACAAAACATCCTCGTCGCCCACGCGCACAATGCGCGGATCCTCACTACCGCCCCAGCTCCCGCCCGACTGATAACAATACACCTGGGAAGGCCTCCGCCCGACCCGATGTTCGTACACAGGATGGGGCAGCCTTTCGTTAATCACAAATCCATCCTTGGACGCCGCATACCCAAAGCGCGAAATGCCGTCTTTTCCAATCGCTCGGTACAAAAAATGGACGACATCGTTCAGCACGATCGCTCCTGGATTGAATGTCTGCCACCCCTCCCACTCATTCTCTGTACGGGGGAAAAGTATGGGATTCTCGGGAATTTTGTGTAATTGAAAAGCAGATACTGTCCTTTTTCTAGCTCTCTGCGCCCCCTTTGTGGCTGTTTTCTTTGCTGCTCCCTGGGATTTCCCCGCCTGGTAGGGTCTAGTACCCCCCGTTGAGAACTTAAATAAATACTTCAATAGTGTTTTGAGCATAGGACTATATAAAACTGACCAAGAATATAGAAATTGACTAGGTAGAATAGCACTATGGCTAATCCCTCCATAACTACTCTTATATTCTCCCACTTTCTGTCTTGATTGACAATATGTTTGGTTATACACCAAGAGCCGCAGGAAACGACTTTTACGATTCCTCCGCTGCAATTTACTCTCTTTCAGGATGGATCATTGATATTTTTAACTTAAGGCCATGACGCGGCAGAGGAAGGCATCGCAGATAATCTCGAAAAAGAGACTCCCCACCAGGAAATGCGAGGAAGGTAAGGCTTACCATGCCGTCATAGCCTGGCTCCGGTGAAAATGAAATGGCGGGAGGCTGATCGGGAGGAAGCGTCTGCGCCGTACTGGGAATAAAAAACACCCTCCGAAAAGAGTGTTCTTGTTTGATTACCAACCTGCTGTGAGGTTTTTGAGACGGAAACGGGCCTGCCGCGCCGGAGTCCAGAATCTCTGGACGCAGGTGGGTCTCTTCCTCCAGAGGCGGACAAGCGAACCGCGCAATAATTTGACTCCGAGGGCGAGATTCGAATCCCAAACCAATCCGCCGCAATTTCTCTGGCTCCCTAGCTCGGTCTGGTACTGAAAGTATAGCGGTTTCGCAAGGATTTCCGCGCCTCTTTCTTGATGCCCCGGAACGGAGCTGGGTCAGGCTCTTAAATGGAGGGATGAGACAAATGAGACAGTTCTTAAGGGCGGTCTTTCGTGTCTCATTTGACGCGACTGTCTCATTCGTGGTCTTCTTATTTCTCACTTATAACTTGACCTTCTTCATCTTTGCGATGAACCAACGGATATCGTCGTACGTGACAGAGTCGGGGCACTTTTCTTTGATTGAGCCGAGACGGGCAGGATCTTCGCATTCGCTCATGGCTTTGAGGGTCGCGCGTTCATGGTCGCGGGAAAGAAAGGAGTTGATTACCTAAACAATGATCGCACCCTTGGCAATGGTCCTTCTGAAGAGAAGAGCCGCCACCGAAATAATCAAGGATGATCTTACGGCGACAGGCGCGGGCGGTGGAATATTCCTGAATTTTCTTAAGTTTCTCATATTTAATCACGCGCACGACGGTTGCCTCTTGCAAGGGCTTCCCCCGCTCCAATGATTCCTCATAATTCTTCCCAATGAAGAATTCGTGGAGCGCGCTGTCTTTCCTGCTATGCAGAAGCACACAGTACGCAATCTCGCCGTCCCTTCCTGCGCGTCCCGCTTCCTGGTAGTAATTCTCCAGAGAGGCAGGCATATGCGCGTGGATGACAAAACGGACATCGGGCTTGTCCACCCCCATGCCAAAGGCAATGGTCGCAGTGATTACGGGCACTTCGTCCCGCATGAATTTCTCTTGTACGCGTGTCCTCTCCTCTGAATCCATGCCTGCATGATACGGAAGCGCCTTAATCCCGTGTTCTTGAAGATACCATGCGAGTTCCTCAGTCTTGTCTCGCGTGCCGCAGTACACGATGCCGGAACCTTTCATAGAACGCGCGAGCCGCACTACTTCTTCATCCCGCTCAAAATCGGAGAGATACGCACGGGTGAAGAACCGGAGGTTGGGGCGGTCAAACCCCCGCACGAACGTTTGGGGATCCTTGAGCCCCAACCGCTTGATGATGTCCGCTTTCACCTCGGGCGTGGCGGTCGCGGTAAAGGCGGCGAGGATGGGACGCTGTGGGAGGCAGGAAATGTGTTTCTGAATTTCGAGATAATCCGGCCGGAAATCGTGCCCCCACGCGGACACGCAATGCGCCTCATCTATGGCGACGAGGGAAACGAAAACTTTCTTCAACATCTCAATAAAGCCGGTGGTCAGACGCTCCGGGGCAACGTAGAGGAGCTTAGTCTTTCCCGCTAACACCTCTTGTGTGCGCCGTTCAATTTCGTCATCCGGCAGGGATGAGTTAATAAAACTTGCCGCGATCCCCCTGACGTTCAGCGCATCCACCTGATCCTTCATGAGCGCAATCAAGGGCGAGATCACCACGGTCGTGCCGGGAAGCGCGAGCGCGGGCAGTTGGAAACACAAGGACTTCCCCCCTCCGGTGGGCATGAGCGCGAGCGTATCGCGTCCCGCAAGAATACTTGCGACAATCTCCTCCTGCCCGGGACGGAAAGAGACAAAGCCGTAATGGAATTTCAAGAGTTCATCAAGGTCAGGCATGGACTCTATTAAACCACCCTCCTTTCATGCATATATGAACGAATGGACACATCTTATTCCGCTGTGGCGCATTTGGCGAATTTCAACGCTTCAGCTTAATCTCATACGCGATCCGCTCCAATTTCACGAGATTGCGCTCCAGGTCGTCATACTTTTCCCGGAGCTTGCCGGAGAAGGATACATGAGAGAGCTCGTCCATAATTGATTGCGTTATACGGACATACGACTCAATCTCTTTAAGGTGCGTGGTGTCGGCAATGCTCATGGCCTTGCGCACCAGTTCTCCGGTAAAATCACAAACCCCGCCCAGAGCTTCGTCGGTATCGAGAGGAATGAACGATGGGATAGTGAGTCTCCCGCCAGTAAGAAAACTCAAATACGCTTTTGCCTCCACGTATTCCTCCAGCGCCTCGCGGAAGAAGCCTTCGGTGGCGAGCAGTGGCTGGCGCGTGAGCAGAGCTTGAACCGATCTCAGAGTGCGTTCGGCATCGGCCAGCAACCGCTTCCCGTCCTGAAACTTATCCTGCCGCATCAGGGTGATTGCCTGCTTGGCTAGAGAGCGCGTCTGATCGGAAGGCGCCTTCAGCCGATGCCGCAAGTCTTGATATTGCCGGTAGTCTTTGACTAACCGTCGAAGAGTTTTGGTATCAAACATAATGCGAATGTTAAAATTCGTACCCTTGACGCATCTTGGCGGGATATGCTATCTTAATACTGCGATAGCACTCTGGAGTATTCCGCAAGGAATAGCTCCAGATTCTTTTTTATTGGCTGATCTCGGCTTTTAACTTCCTTAGATCAACGAATTTCGCGAGGTTAAGGAGTTCTTTACCGACCCTTCCGCGCGTAGACATCACAATGACCCGCTTTCCCCTTTGTTTAAGCCGCTCCAGAGCGGGCGCAAAATCGCTGTCGCCGGAAACGAGAACGGCGGTATCGTATTTCTCCGCGAGCTCCACCATTTCAAAGGCGAGTTCAATGTCGAGACTGCCCTTATGTTTATTGCCTTCGTTAGTTTTAATCTCTTTGAGCGCTTTGGTACGCAGAATATAACCGTTGATATCGAGCATGTCAAGGAATTTGCGTTCGGCGAGATTGTTTTCATCGACGGCGGCGTAAGCGAAACACTTCATGCCCTCGCCGCATTCGCGCTTAAGGTACCGCATCAACTTGGCATAAGCAACCTTCCAGCCAAGCGTGCGCTGCGAATAGAAGACATTAGAAACGTCGATGAAAACGTAGACTTTGCCGTGGACGAATGAGGAAATCATAATGGTAGCGTAGCAAAAAAGCGTGTTTTTCACAATATTACCCGTTCATACGGGTTAACAACGACGGCGACACGTTCCACTGCCGCCCGTCGCCAGTTCTGACCGTGACACTCCGGCGGTTTACCCCGCAGTGCGGGGTGAAGGAGTAATTGTCATGTGGTATACTACAAGTAGAATCAGTTTGTTTCTTTACTTAATTTATGACCAAACTCATTCGGCTGAAAGTTTCCCGCATCAAATACACCGGCGATTCCATCGGCGATGACATCCGCATTGAAGTCGAGAGCCTGAACAAGTTCGTGGGGTTGAATATGCGGCTGAAGCGGGGAAGCGATAGAGCGCTGAATGTCGAAATAGGGCAATTCTTTGGCGACGGTGTGTCGTTCGCCCTGCCAGTAACAATCAGAATCATCGAACGAGATCTAGTATTCAACGACGTAGGAAGCGTGCAAAAAACGATCAAGGTCAATTTGAGCGACCCTTCGTCTCAACGTAACATCTATACGATAGAAGTGCGGGAACGGCGCGGTTATCTGACCCGGAAAAAGGCGGTCTTTGAAGTAACTTTGGAAGCAGGCGTGTCGGATACGATTTTGTACGTAGCAGACGAGAGCGGAGACGGCTGGGTGGTCACCGTGCCAGAACACGGTACCGAGAACATAAGCCTTCCATACCACTTAAAAATCTCGTTAGAAAAATACGATACTAAGCGCCAGTACTTTAAAATCATGGAAGGGATCATACAGGGCACGAAGGCTTCAGTACAAATCGAATCAAACGGCACATCACACCTCCGTACTGAAAATCCGCATACCGGATCGGCGCATCTCACATATTCGCTTTCTCGAGGAACGTTAAAGATGAACCGTAACGTCTACAAAGTCCTTAACTTCCCCCAAGACCCTGAACCATGGAAAAATGGTCTTTATGATATCGAAATACCTGACGCGCCGCATGAGCCCGGAGAAGCATATTTAGACCGTGCCAGATTGGCAAAAGTCTGGTTCCGCGTTGGTCACGGCGGAGAGAGGTACCTCCATACCGGCAGCGTGACACTTGGGTGCATCACGTTGACGGAAGTAGAACGCTGGGATTATATGTGTAAAGTACTCATGAAAGCGCGCAAAGGCGATGGGGAGAGCATCGGCGTGTTAGAGATAACCGACTGAGACTCTATGCACCGAAAATATGCTCTCATCGCGTGTATAAGTCTCATACTCGTGACTGGCTTGGCCGCGCTGGTTCTCTACCGCTTCCGGGTTTCAGCCCCCTTGCGGAGCGTGCGTGAATTTGGCCCATTAACATTAGGAAGCAGTATGCCGTTAGCAGGACCGGGAGATTGGACGTTCGCACCGTACAAAAAGATACCTGAGTCAGATTTTTACGTACTCGTCGTCCAATATGATAATTGGTGCATCCAAGCTTCATGCAGTCTTGATGGCGCTTTGGTACAAACTATGGGCGGATGGCTGCAAGGAGAAACAACGCGTAATTTCCCAGACTTACCGGAGATCATTGGTTTTGACCGGGAAGAAAATAGGAAAGTGAAATCCATCGTCGTCATCGGCGACTCGAAGGGGAGGATTGCCGGCATCTATCCGAACAAGGGCATGGAAGACCTTATCCCCGTCTTGAAACTCCATCCTGATATTGCCGACTTCAGCCTCTTAAACGGCGTGGACGCATTCGGTCCGCTCAAAGTCGGAGAACCTTCACCGGTACAGCCCGGCAATCCGACCGGCTACCAGGCGGGAGCGCCAACGTCGTTTCCTTACATCCAAATACCAGCAGGAAAAAAATTTTATGTATTCTCATTTCAACAAGAACTAACGGGAACAGGCTATTGCGCGTTCTGGAATTGCATCACGAGCAACTATGGCTACCGTAACTATACCGCGAACTATGTTGAAGATTTGGGCGGGTGGTGGTCAAGCGACGGATTACCTGAAACGGCACGGAAATTCGGCCTTGACCCTAACCGCGTGGCAAAAGGAGAAGCCTCGCTCGTGGTCGTGACCGACCCCTCCGGCGCCATCGTCGCCATTCATCCCAACAAAACCATACGGGACATCCTCTCCATCCTGCGGCAACTTCCCGAACTCGCTGACGTGGAACGGTTATTCGGGGACCGCGCCGACGACGCTCCCATTTGAAAATGCTATGCCTTGATCCTCGTTAAAAACGACGGCGAGACGTTCCATTGGCGCCCATCGCCAGTCTTGATTGTTACGCTCCGGCGGTTGAGTTTCATGACGATGCCGACGATCTGCTTCCCCTCATGTGTAAAGTACACTCTGTCCATGAGATTGAATTTCGCAAGACCCTTCAAGTCACGGGCTTTGTGATAGAGCTTTAATCGTTCAACGACCATTCGGTTAAGCAGCCTCAAATCTTCTTCACTCAAACGATTGAGGAAATGCTCGAATTCGGTGACAGGTTGGAGATGTTGATCCGGCATACATTAATCAAGCGCAGGATATTGTTCGGGCGCGACGCCGCGCTGGTCTATCACGCGCGGAAAATCGCGTGCTGTTTCTTGTTTATCAACGTGACGCGTTCCTTTCAACTTAACATCAAACCTGTGGCCGTCGCCAAAGTCAAACATGAATTCCAGCCTTGGGTGCCGGGAGTAATCGAGGTCGCAGATGCGGATTTCGTCTGTCTTGAACGTCGGATGCGGATCGTCTTCCCAACCCGGCGCAAAAAACGCAATGGATGAACCGGTGAACAATGGATCTGGTCTTTTACGCGTGTCGAGAAATTCAAAACCGTGCATGTGATCGTTATCCCAGCACATCGACTCAATTATCGTCTCGGCAAGATCGCAAAAAGTCTGCGTACCCAAAATTGCGATATCCCGCCATACAGGCCTTTTCAGGAGATACGTTGCACGGAACGCATACACCGCATCTTTGGGATTCTTGTCCGTAAAATTTTTCTCAAACTCCAGCTTATACTCCTTGTACTTCTTCAGCACTTCCTGTAAATACTCAACATGCCGCTCTTCTGTTATGGCACGATTGATACTCTCGTGAAAATTACCTTCTTGGATTTTTGGGTGCATATATAAGGCAGCTAAGCCATAGCGATACGCATACGGTCCATGGCGGCATTCCCACAACGCCCCCCTCGCTTTCAACGCCGACGGAATTTGTGCCAGCAGAAAGCTCTCGCGCCGCTTTATTTATTTTTTAATCCAAGTCCGAACAACTTCTTGAAAATTGCGAGGTTTCTGTTGTTGGGTTTCCCATTCTTCCTGTCTGACGTAAAGCATTTTGTAAACGACGTTCTTTTGATTCGCGTTTACATCCACGCACCATTGAGCAAGCCGTTTAATTTTCTCGACATCATCGAGATCCTCTCGCCCTTTGGTTTCAACGACATAGTATTCTTCAGGGCGTACTTTTACAATATAATCCGGGTAGTAATCTGAAATGCTTCCGTCCGCGTTTTTATAATCAATTTTGAAATGCACCGCAAAATAGTTTTTGGCGTAAGAAATTATATCCTCGCAATTTTCAAGAAAGCTCGCGAATTCCAACTCAAAATGGCTATCACCAATAATTTTATTAAAAATGCTTCGCTTTGGCACAATATACTCCTGATCTTTGACCACGAACGGGCGACTTTTGCCGATTTTTATATAGTCCCGAATTTCCGTCTCGCCTTTATCCAAAACAGTGAGCGTGTTGATTTCTTTTTTGAATGTTTCAAAGATCGTCCGCGAAGCCTCAATTTCGGATAGATTGCGAAGCGAATTGAGGTTATCAAGATCAATACGCGTATTAAATAAATGTCCTTGGATAAACTCCTTAACCTTGCCGTAAAGTATGTCATAGCCGGAAACAAGCCGGAGTTCTTTCATAATAACCTGCGTAAAATATCCGATTACGCTTTGATAGTTAGGCACAAAATTGCTATCAAGCTCCGTTTTGTGGGTAATATCTCCGCTCGCTATATCACGAAAGACAATCTCTCGTTTTTCCTCCTCCGAAAACTCTTTGATAGGGATTTTTTTATGACCGAATTTCGCGACATCAAGTCCGGACAAATTTTTATATTCGCGATAAATGCGGGGAGTAAGAACCGGAATTTGAATATCCATTTTCTCAATGTCCTTTTTCATATTCTCGCGATCAACTTCAACCACGAGCGGACTTTTTGGGCCGGTGCCTTCGCCCATCTTGCGGTGTTCAAATTCAACTCCCTCGTTTTTGATAGATTCCACAAAATCCATAAATGCGTCAGTGCCTACAACACTGACAAGCTCCGGCAAGTCCGGATCGCGATACATTCGGCGCAAACCTCGTCCAAGCGTCTGCTCGGGCAGAATGTTGCTTTGCGCAACATAAGCCCGTAGGCCGACAATAGTCGTTACATTACGAACATCCCAGCCCTCTTTGAGCATAAGCACCGAAACAATCGCTTTGTACGGACTGTCGAGCTGATCAATCTCATTAGCCGCCTTACGCAGTATTTTTAGTTCTTCCTCTTTTTTGCCAGTTACACTTTCCGAAATTTCTCCGTTGTTTTTCGTGTGAATCACTAACACCGCGTCTTTTAGCTCCGCATAGGTGTTTTCAAGATATTCCGCCACCTCATCGCAATTTTTTGTATCATCTGTCATCAAAAATAAGACTGCTTTTTTGCCGAGCTTAGTGTGCACGTCGTACACTTTTTTCCATTCAAGAAAACCGAGATGGATATAATCTTTATATTTCTCGGTATACTTCGCGCTTTTGTGTTCCTGTAATTTTGCGCGGCTGGCTGAATCCGGCAAAACAGGGTGCTTAACGACATTTTGATGGATTGCTTCAACAAGCGGGTAGTCGCTTATCGTTTGCACAAAAATTGCGCCGCTGTTGTGCTTCGGCGTAGCCGTTACATCAACCTGCAAAGCAAGCTGACCACCTTTCATCTTGAGCCGATTGTGAATATCCTCAATTGCCTTGAACCACGCCAAGCGCGGATCGTGGATATGGTGGGCTTCATCGTTTAGCACAATAAGTTCGTCCACATTGCGAACAATATCCCCAAGATCAAGTTTTGATTCGTTCGTCGCGCCAACCGGCTGCTTTCCAAGAAAATAATCGGTTGTATCGGGATCACCGAAGCTCGCCGACTCTATCGCGCCCTCGTAGACACGGTGAATGTTCGTAAGAAAGATATTGCCGGTTTTTCGCACAGTGCCAATTTCATCCTGAATATGAAGCGTCATTTGAAAATCATCGCGCCAGTTCCGTCCTTGATAGCCGTTGTCGGGAAGCACGGGATCCCCAAAAAATATTTTGAGTCCGTCAAAATCGGCGCGAATACGATCAAGAACGATAATATTGGGCGTAATGACCAGAAAATTGCGGGCCAACCGCGAATCGTCCTCATAAAGTTTGTGATAGTAGCACCATGCCAAAATCAAACTCAATACTTTTGTTTTTCCACTACCAGTTGCCATCTTTACTACATATCGCGTCCATGTCTCGCTAAACATACTTGTTGAAATCGCCCGCGAGCTATCAAATTGCATAAGTGCGTATGGATCTCTCGCCTTGGCGATTTCATACAGCCAAATAATCGTTTCCACCGCCTCTCGTTGGGCAAAGTAGTATTGAAAAAGAAATATCTCGCCGTCTGATGTTTCTGTCGGATGATCAGTTAAAAACCACCACTTGAGCAATGTTTTGCTTGTTTCGCTAGCGCCGTCATAACCGGACAATCGCCAATCCCGAACTTTTTTGCGAAGTTCGGCAACGAGTGGAGGGAGTAGTTTTTCATATCCCTTTTCACGCAAATTCTCATCAGCCGGAAACCACCGGATCGCCGGATCAAGAATTTCATATGGTGATTGTGGAAACTTTTGATGAAGTGCCATAAAACTATTTAAAGTTTCAACTAATTCCAGCCCTTATTTTAAGCCAAATTTTAATCATTTTTTAACTAATTCGTCTCTCTTTTAACTAACTTCCAAACCGCAATTCCGATCTTTTCTTCTAATCCCTTAGCTAGGATAATGACCCGCCCAGAAACGGCCTTAAAATAGAGCCTAAATCGGCCTATCATGTTTTATTATCAACCCCCCTTGAAAATAAACCCTTGGGCATCTCTTGCCCAGGCTTTCTATAGTAACGATCCTTTTTTGCCTTACCAATTTTTTCTAGCAGTCCTTTTTCAACCCAGGCCTTCAAAATCCTAGACATTCTTAAGACATCGTGTACGCCGGTTGTTTCACGGGCCTGTTTATTCGTAATGCGATAGTTTGCATCTAAATATTTACTGACGGTATCCCAATATTCAACTTTTTGCAGATTAAGAAGTATAAGCAACACCGAGTTCGGTTTTATTGTCGGCGGAAAGTATAACGGTTCGTATAGATTTTTCTCTTTCATCACTTTATACATACGATCAACGCCTTCTCCAATATCCAGGTTTGGAGCAACTTGAAAACGATTCAATGTTCTTAATATTAAAGGGTTTCTGGCGAATCTTTCTGACCGTATATTTTCAGTAGTGATGTGTCCCGGATAAGTCCCCGGACTTTCCACCTCAACACGATCGTCAAAGAATCTAACCTGTATATCGTTCTGGACAAAATAATTTCTATGAATAACTGCGTTCGTAATAGCTTCTTGAAATGCCCACTCGGGAATCATAAAAGTTGGTCTAAATGAGGCGCCGCTTAGTTTTGGTCGAGAACTTTTCGCCACACTCTTAAAATAGTCAACAGCTTTTTCTATCTGATGCAAGAGAGATCCTTCAAGAGTAAATGGCCGGTCTACAAAATTTGGCTCACCTGTATAATTTGGTTTGGTCCCATAATAGTGAGAAATTTTAATTCCGCATTTATTTTTCAACATAACCGATGGATTTTTACCGAACAATAAGACTCCGGCTGTGGTGAGCTCGTGCTTTCCAGCTTGATCAATCGAAAGTCCGTTATCTTTCAAAAACTGCCAGTCATTCAAGCTTTCACTTGCGGTATCCTTTTTATATTGCTTCAGTAAATTTTCATCCACGTCGTCGAGCGTAAAAATGTCTGATTTCTCACTTTCAAATTTTATAGCGCCCTTCTCATACTTAAGACGCATTATTTCCGTAGAGCCGATTTTTACATTCTGCCTGCCTTTCCTTACGAAAGTATCGCCGCGCTTGAGGGAATGCACATCATTGCTCTTTTTTACACTCACTACAAACAACTTGTCCGGCTGCCTATTCACATTGGTTATATCGAGTTCAAATTTTCCCCAAAGATTAAGCGGTGGTTCAATTTCTTTTTCAATGAGCTTCAAAAACTCTGAAATATTATCCAGGTTTTCACTGATTCCAAGTAGTCGTTTGTGGCCTTCTGCTTTTGACGGATCTTCAAGCCCAACGACAATGTAACCACCTTCCGTATTTGCAAAGGAAACAACCGTCTCTAAAAGTTTCGCCGGCTCAATAGCGGCTCGCTTACACTCAAAAGTCTGCCACTCCTGGGTATCTAGAAAAATCTTTATTATTTCTTGGTCATTCATATATTCACCTCAATTATCTTCATCGTATCATTGCCGAAAATATCCACGACCTTGATTGCAAGCTTGTGCTTGCCCTTTCCAAGCTCGCGGGAAATAGATGTAAGTTCAAGCTCGCGCTTCTTCTTCGTACGGAAATCCTGCCACTCGTTTTCAAACACATAATCGCCAGTCCATACTTCTTCATATTCCAAGAGGTTCACCTGCGTTGGATTCGTTGAGCCGTCCAGTTTTATCTGCGTGGCTTCTTTTTTGGGTACGCGAACAACTTCTTTTTTGCTCTCAAAATTAAAATCAACCGCCCAATAATCAATCCAGTCCGTCCATTTTTTCGTGAGCGTCTCTCGCTCCACAATACCATCTTTGTCTTTGGATATTTTGATGATTTGGCCGTTTTCCACCACCAGCTTTTTACCCCCGGCTTTAAGATTTTCCTCAACTTCTTTGATTGAATCCTGATTATAAAATACTGAAAAATCAGTCAGCTCAACCGCTACCATTCCTTTTTTAACAATAGGTTTTACTTCAATATAGCTCACATCATGGAATACTACTTGATTCTTCTCAATCGCGCGCTTGTCAAACACATCGCGGGGAATGTATTTGAGCGCGAGATCAACGCCTTTGCCTTTGGCTTCTTCCTGAATGTTGGGAAATAATCCCATTTCAAACTCAAACGCCAAAACATCAACTTTGGTGATTTGCTTTTCAACTGCTTCTGTTATCACCGCGTCAACGAACAGCCGCGAGACCGGCATATTGATTGGCCCAATGGCAACGAGGCGAGAATTTTTCTTACCATGAAATGTTTTAAAGCCGTCAAAACTTTCGGCTTTGTATGCCGAAATAATAAGTGCAATAAAATCTTTTTCTTTTTGAGCGATTTGCTTTTGTTTCTCATCTTCGCGCAGGTTCGGATTGATACCAACAAACATCTGGCGTTCGTATTTTCCGAGATTTAAAATTTCAAAGGCGCGAAAATCTTTTCCCGCTTTTGCCAGTTCACGCTGAACACCAATCATTCGCTTGCGAGTTGTATGAATTGAGAATTTGCCTAAATCAGAACCAATCCACTTACGCCCGAGCTTTTCCGCAACAGCGAGCGTAGTACCCGAACCAGCAAAAAAATCCGCAACGAGATCGCCTTCGTTAGACGATGCTTTAACAATTCTCTCTAATAAATCTTCATGTTTTTGAGTAGGATAACCAACTTTTTTGTCCCCTCTTAACGCTGGCAATTCGATAAAATTATCGGCCTTGTTTTCCGTAACTTCAAAATAAACAATTTTGCCATTTTCGTCTCTTAGTCTTTGGGCTTTCCCCGTAACTGGATCCCAGACATGCTTGCTTGCGGTTCTAAATCCTTCTTCATTTTTAATTTTTTCGTAAACAATATTCCAGATATGCTCACCCTTGTTTTTTGCGTAATAAAATACCGTCTCGGTATTTTGATGAAATTTTTTCGACAAAGCTTTTAAACCTACTGCTGTGTAATGTATGACAATTTCATTTTGAAAATTATTTTCATTGAATATCTCATCCAGTAATATTTTAATATACGGGCTTACTCTCCAATCGCAATGCACATAAATACTTCCATCTTCAGCAAGTAAACCGTGCATAAGCGACAATCTCTCATATATCATCGCGATAAAACTATCCGCGCCCTTGCCCCATGTGTCACGATACGCTAATTCTTCCAGCACGCCGGGCTTTTTAGTAAATTCTTCTTCCCCGACTTCAATGTTCATTGAAAAATCCGCACCAACATCAAACGGCGGATCAATGTAAATCAATTTAATTCCACCTTGTTCTTGGATTTCTTGCCGAAGCGGACCATTTTTCAAACTGGAAAGGATTAATTTGTTGTCGCCCCAAATGAGCTTATTCGTCCATCCTTTGAGCTGGCGGCCGCGAGTGTCCACGTCAAACAGGGCCTGCTGGAGCTTGACCTCTTTTTCGCTTCTCGGCTCATCAACCTGCTCAATAACTTGAAATGGCAAAACGACATTCGTAACCTCACTCGTTTTTCCATTCCAGACAAGCTCCACCTCCTGCTTATCCGCAAAAAGCAAAAAACGATATTTATCCGGCAACGGCTTATCGGCTTCCAAGTATTTGATAATATCCCGTTTTTCGTTATCTGCTATTTTCATAACTACTCGATGAAAAAATCCTACAGGTTTTTTGGAGAAGGTGGCGAATTGTTTTCATTATAGCAACTCTCGCACTCCCAATACTCAAAACACCCATACGGTTTTGGGTCCTGGTTGAGAACTCGGAGAGTAAAATTACCGATGCGTTCCGTTTTGTGCCCCGCTTTCTTGGCTCTCTGAAATTCTGCTTTTGAAATTTTCGGTACCTTGCCGAAGTAATGCCCGCCGAGGTAGGAGCGGTTAGCACTAAGCCTGATAGAAACAGCACATCCGCAAATGCTGCACTGACGTGCGAGCACCCGAGCCGTCACCCGATCTTTGAGATTTTTAGTGAGAGTTAATGGCCTTGCCATACCTCCATGATCCCACAAAAAACGGCTTGGGGCAAGGAAAAACGTGGCAAACATACTGCAAATTTGCCACATCGCCTAGACGCCGCCTGACAATTTATACTTGGCATGGCGTTGATCGCCCAGCCGCGCCACAAGACCGCGGTTGATGAGTTCTTTGAGCCGGTTAGTCGCGGTAGTGTCGGTGACGTGGAACGCATCCCGAATATCCTGATTGGTGACCAGCGTGCCCTTCTGTTTGATGAAATCCACGATCTCCTGAAGACGCGCTTCATACTGCGCGCGCTTCCTGGTGTGTGCAAGCGTGAGATTGGCGTCCAGCTTGTCCTGAAATATACGGTCTTTGTCCGCATCCGTGAGCGGCTTCTCTACCTCTTTTATAACTTCTTTCACCACAGGCTCTGCGACAGGCGACGTATCGTGTGTCTCCTGAATAGGTGGCTCGCTTTCTAGCGAAGGCGCGTCCGGTGCAGGCGGTTCAAATATAGACGATGGTTCTACCTCCGGCGCGGGCTCTATAACAGTCACCGGTTCAGCGACTGGAGCAGGTTCGGCAACTGGCGCAGGCGAAACCGGCGCGCTTTCCGGCATGGTCTCTTCTGAAGGCGCATCCACCTGCGCACTATCACTTGGGATTATAGTACTCTCATCGCTTATACATTAAATTCTCTCAAACCCGTCGTAGGCCCTTTCGTGCGAAAGGTATCACGACAACAAATAAATTTTATGCGATGAGGACTATCCGCCGACAACGGCTGGTGGAGTCTTCGCTTGCCGCTTGAGGCGGCGATGCGTGCGGATGATGAGAATGATGCTTACAATAAAATATATCAGACCCAAAAGTGATCCATAAAATTCTCCGCTCCCAATCCCCAACGAATTACCGTCTCCGTTAGAACTATCCAGCACGATAAAAAGAATAGAAAGGGGAATATATATGCGGGCGAATTTGAACCAGTTAATAAAAACCTCCTTCTTTAAAAAAGCAAGTATAAACAGAAATGCCGATATTCCTATTGACCACGCGAATACGACGCCAGCAACGGTGTCAAAAAAATTAAGGCAATCCCACCTAGCATTCATACAAATCCCACCATAATCTACCCGCGCAAGTAATACTGATGCTACAGTTAAAACCAAGAGAAAAACGATACTAATGATCAATTTTTTGGTGTGTGTCATAGGCAGTAGTTATTATACCAACGAAGCCCGTATCGTTTCAATGATTTGGATAAGCGGCTGGGCATCCGATGGTTTGATGAGGAACTTGGGGAAACCCTGCAATTGTTTGACCAATCCCTTGAGAATACCATCGGCGGCCTTCACAAGTCCTTTGTCTAGTAGTTTCTCCGCCACTTCTAATTGCTTGATAACCGCATTCTTCACTCCTTTCTTAATGGCAAGCGTATTCACCACTTGCTTAAGCGCTTTGAGCGATTCCTTCGGATCGGGTTCTGCCGAAGGGGAAACGGTAACATCCGGCGTGCCGTCTCCCTGCAGATCAATTGAAAGACTGCTTGTAGTCTCAACTGTTTGCGTGATGAGGAACGCTTTGGTGTCTGGCGTGACGGGTATATTCGTATAGGCGGTAGAGTCAACCACTTCGTCATTAAACACCTCATCGATTTCGAGCGTGAACGATCCGAGAGCAAGACCCTGAATCTCGATGCGGTACTGATCTTGCGTATCCAAGCCCAGGTAAGTCTTTTCTCCTATTTTGTAGTAATAACTATTGGGGACTTGCGCTTCGAAAAGTTGATCATTTGAATTTGGGACGGGGCCGGTGTGGTTGCCGAAGGAATTGGTCATATAACGGTCCTTTTGCGACACCCTCTCGAGGCGATACACGTAACAAATCAAACGCAAAAATCCCCCTAAAAAGGGAGAATCCACAAAGCTTAAAAGCAATTGTGGATTAGTTAGTAGGGAAGCGGATTTATGGACTGTCGCCCAATTGAGGTTTTGCAGCTGGGTTATTTGTTTGGAGTGACTGGAGACGACGGTGTTGTCTGTTTTGATCGGCGGAGTTTGACGTTTTCACGTACAATAAGGATGATGGAAGTTAGTAAGAAAATAACAACCATTGTCCATGTGATTGATTCGTGATCAATGCCTACACTAAAACCCATTCCTGTCTCACCGGTTGCTGGTGCGAGAATTATGAGTACAAAAGCGATGAGGAGATAAACACGGGCGAAATTTAGCCATGATTGAAAAACCTTGATCTCCATGAATGTCATGGTAAGTGAGAGTAGAAATACTATTACAGAGAAGTAGGCGATTGCTGCGCCGGACTCTCCAACAGAATCTGACTCTGAGTAATTTAAAAAAGCACCTAGCAAAAAGCTGATCACCGATAGGAATAAGATTTTTTTAGGGTTAATTTTCTGCATACGCGTATCGCGTCTTTATTGTACCAACCGCCCCCTTATCTCGTCAATGATCTTAATAAGCCGCGTCGCATCCTCGGGGCTAATAAGAAACGTGGGAAAGTGTGTAAGTTGAGTCGTCATTGTTTTGAGAATTTGGCTCGCCACCTTGGGAAACCCTTTCTTGACGACCTTTTCCGCAGCTTCTATCTGTGCGATCAGCGCTTTTTTGAGACCCTTTTGGATATCAAGAGTCTGAACTATCTTTTTCAATATTACCAACGACACCCCCGCGTTGTCGGCTGTATCAGGAGTCACCGTTATATCATTCGTTCCGTTCCCATCAATGTCCATATTCAAATTAATGGGCGTTAGTCCAGTATCTGTTGTTTGTACCGTGAGTGTCGCTATGGTGTGTTCGGCAACCGGGATATTTCTGATGGCCGTAGAGGCGACAAGTGTATCACCGCGCGCTTCGTCAATTTCGAGCGTAAAGGTGCCAAGATCCGTGCCTTTCAGGACGACGCGAATCGGTTCGCTTCCGTCCGCCCCAGCGTATTTCACTTCACCGGACTCCATGTAGTAGCTGTTCGGTATCGTCTTTTCATAGAGCCGGATATCTGAATCGGGATCAGAATTTTCTATCAAGCCCGTATGGCTGCCCAACGCATCGTAGAGATGAATGTCAACTGGCGAATGCAGGGTGAAATCTATGGTTGTGTCTGAGGATCCCTGTGTCGGCTCTGTTACGGTGATGTGTTTAGTGTTCTCTCCTTCTTCAGGGTGTTCTTTCCCCTGGATGATATTGACAATGAACTCCTGCAGATCATCTATTTCGAAGATGCTGCCGTGATCTCGATTTTTTCTAAGTCGAAGATTCTCTTTATTATGTTTTCTTATATTCACATAATACCGATCCACTCCCTCCATCATGAGCGCGCTGGGCAGCACGACCGTTCCATCGCCTTGTATAGTCATCGGTTTGACTGTTTTATCGAGCGAACTGAGAGAAGCGCAGAAGAGACCGCATGAATACGTGATATGCGAAATCGTCTTAACACCCCATCCGGCAACTTGCACTACCTGCATGTGCGGGGGCGGCGACCATATATCGAGCGTGTCGTTATGCGTGGCTATAGCCCGCGAGAGAAGGTGCGGTTTGAGCACGTTGGGGTATTCGGCATCTTCCTTGTCAGGTTCTTGTCGCGTTCCTTCATCGCCTAAGAGGAATTTGTAAAGTTCTTCAGAAGAGGAAATATGTGCACCCGCGCGATTCACAAGCGCACCAAGTTTGCTGACACTTTCATCGAAGTTGATGACTGGCGTATGCACGATGTCGAAATACTTTTCTGACGGCAGAAGATCATACGCGCTTATCATGTTTTCCGCGGCCTCGCGCGCACGTTCTTCGTCCATGAGGAAACCGATATCATCAAAAGGCAGCTGCGCAGACTCGGCGTGCAGAAGCGCCTCAATCGCTTTCGGCGTGCCTAGCTGTGGCGGAGCAACCATGACGAGACGGTCAATATGATTGTAAAGATCGTGGTAAGGGTGATTTTCGTTTGCAATCTGAGTCAGAAGCGTTTTAGCGATCAAGCCGCCCATGCTATGCGTAATAATGGTGACATTGCCGCTTTTCGAAGATACAATAAGTTTTTTTATCTCTTCGAGGAGATAGGGCGTTTCAGTGACTCCACTGTTGTAATTGACATTTTCTCCGTCCACGATACCGCTTCGTATGAGGTGTTCGAAATCAAGGCGCCAATCGTAGGGAAGGGCTTTCCACTCGTTGATGATTCCGTCATCGTCATCTGCTAATTCATCCATGAACTTTTTAAATTTTTCATAGAAATTTGCCTGCAATACTCCGGTCGGGTCTGGAATAATATTGGCTTCGTCAATGATGTCGCGGGTATAAATACTTTTATCCAGACTTTCTCCTGTGGTAGAAGATGTATATAATTTTTCCACGTCAAAATTTCGATTTGGTTCCCACAGTTGATTTTCGAAAATTTCTTTTTTGTAGAGTCTGCTACCTTGAATACCAGGAAGAAACGCCACATTCGAGTAGCCTGTTTCGAATGTGAGTTCTCCGGTTGCGGGTAATCGCGATGACTCCTCGCCGTCGCTGGTTTCAAAATGGTATTGGTAATGCCCTTTGGGGAAGGTATCGGTGCGGACGTATTGTTCTCCGTTGGTGTAATTGCCATCGCGCAGCGAGATAGGTATGGTTTCGGCAGTGTCAGGCTGCAGGAAGCTAAGGATGGCTCCGGTGCCGTCGTCTCTGGAGATTGCCACATACGGCGGCGGATCATTGTCGGCGTCGGTGTAAATTATCTTAAATACGAGCGGGGTAACATCCGCCGTGCCCTTGTCCGGATTGATACCGTCGGTTCCATAACCGCTCTCGGCAGAGAATGAAAGGATGGGCGCGTGATTCGAGGGGAGCGCGGGGGTGAGGGTAAAGGTGAAGGGGCCATCCACCCATGGTTGGCCAAGATACCGCCAGTGTTCACCGTCCGTGGCTTGGAAATAGTATTCGTAGTTAGCGGCGTACGGAAATCCCGCTGGTACGGTTACGGTAAATTGCTCGCCGTCCGTATAATCTCCATTGTGGAGGAGAGGGAAAACGGGATCGGGAGCGGTGTCGCGGTGCAGGCGCAGTTCAGTAAAGAAAAATGGGTAACTTTCGGTGGTGCTGACGAATAGTTTGATCGCTTCTTCCGTTTCATCGTCGTCATGCGCGAGCGCGGCAGGGATGAAATCGTGGCGCGTCAGTACGGGCGCTGCGATGACCGGAGGATGGTTGTCCGGATGGGTGTAAACCATGGAAAAGGTGAGCGGGGTATTGGCAGGCGCGGTGTCAAGATTAATTGCGTCCGTACCGTCAAACCCTTCGGCGGGAGAGAAGGCGAGCGTGGGAGGGTGCGCAGGAAAAAACGCCCTTGCCGGATCGACCGGATTGGGAAGAATGGAAGCAATCGCCCAGGCCGTAACAGTGCCTATGAGAAGTAAGGAAATGCGTTTGAGAATTGAGAAGTGCATGAGGGTAAGGATAATCCCTCCAAGTATGCCATTACCGTATCACGCGGACGGAATTGCGCAAGTGGATATATTTTCTGTTTGTTTTCTTGTCCCCCGATCAGGTGAGGACAGCGTCTGGATCCCCGATCAAGTCGGGGATGACAGGTGGAGAGCGCGGGAATGACAAAACAAAAACACCCCGTAAAAGGGGTGTTAAAAATCAAAACTCCAAGGGCGAGATTCGAATCCCAAACCAATCCGCCGCAATTTCTCTGGCTCCGAGACCGGGATTCGAACCCGGAACCAACTGCTTAACAGGCAGCTGCTCTACCATTGAGCTATCTCGGACGGTTAGCCAGAGAATTTGGGCGGACTGCTCTACCTCCGCCAGCTGGCGGAGAGCTACCTCGGATTATTGTTCATTGTGAAAGAACCATTTTGTCTTTATTCTTCTTGCATCTTTTTGTGCCGCGCCATCTGTGCGGCATAGGAGAACGCGTAGAAATATTTCTGCCAAAGCTCGTCAGTTGAGCCGTACTGGTTTTCTCCCACAAAATAATCAGCGAGCGCTTCCCGCACGCGCGCCACTTCTTTCAAGCGCGGATACATTCTATTGCGGGGATCTTGCAGTGTCAAATCAAGAAGTTCGAGCGCCCTGTCAAAGGCGAGGGCGCTATACTCCCCATTTCCTTTTTTTCTCCAGCTGATGGTCCGTTCCACTTCGCTGCCCACGTTCGCAAGCTGTTCCATGAATGGCAGCTCAAACCACCTGCCATTGGCCAATTGTTGATGCTGGAATGTCATAATTTCACTAAATCCCGCACCACCTCACATATTTTTTTTTGCAGTTCAGCGTTATCAACCCCGCGGCTCCGGTTATCCTGCCAGGGGCGTATATTAATCATCGAGTCAAATTCTATCCATTCCTCTCCCTCCGCCTCAGGTTGCAAATTGATGCCCCACAGATCTTTTTGCGCTGAACCGTTTTGTAACATGAACGCTTCCTCATCCGCATGCAAATCTCCCCCCACCGCCATAATTCTCTTCTCAATATCCACCACTGCCTTCACCAAATTTCCATAGAAACCCTTCGCCATATCCCGGAGCTCTGCGATAGTAATATGATCGTTCACAATTTGCATAATTCGTTTGATTAGTAATCCTTCAATTTTGCCATACCGGCGTGCGCCTCGATTTTTTCCAAAGCCTTCGCTTCGATCTGCCGAATGCGCTCCCTTGTCACGCCGAACTCCTGCCCCACTTCTTCCAGAGTGTGCGCGATGCCGTCCACCAGGCCGAAGCGCATTTCCAGGATCTTCTGTTCGCGCGGCGAGAGCCCTGAAATAATTTGCCGCACGTGGTCGCGCAGGAGCTGCAGGGCGGCCGCCTGGGAAGGGGTGACGGTTTTGACATCCTCTATGAAATCGCCGAGCTTTGATTCATCCTCCCCTTCATCCCCCACCGAGGTCTCGAGCGACACGGTATCCTGCGATATCTGGATGATGTGGCGGATTTTGGCGACCTCTTCGCCCATTTCCGCGGCGATCTCTTCAGGGAGCGGCTCTCTTCCAAGATCCTGGATGAGCTGCCGCTCCACTTGCTGGAACTTATTTATAGTCTCCACCATGTGCACGGGAATACGGATCGTGCGCGACTGGTCTGCCAAGGCCCTGGTGATAGCCTGCCGGATCCACCACGTGGCATAGGTGGAGAATTTATAGCCCTTGCGGTAATCAAATTTTTCAACCGCCCTAAAAAGCCCGATATTCCCCTCCTGAATAAGATCAAGAAGTGTTAAGCCCCCGCGCCCCACGAATTTTTTCGCAATGGATACCACGAGCCGAAGATTCGCTTCGACGAGCCGCTTGGTCGCTTCCCGTTCGCCCCGCTCTTTCCTCTTGGCAAGGTTCAGTTCCTCTTCCTGGACAAGGAGCGGCACTTTCCCTATCTCCCGAAGGTACATCTGGATCGAATCAGAAGAAATGTCGGAAAGGTCAAGCCGCTTCTGGTCGGCAGAGAGCCCTACTTCGCGCAGGATCTTTTGGCGCTCCTCAGGCTTCGCGAGTATCCCTAAATCCCTTTCAATCACCTGGATGCCTGCATGTTCAAGCTGGTCAATCGTCTCCTCAAATAGGTCAAGGTATTCCTCAAGCCGGGGAAAGGCGTACAGGAGCTCCATTTCAGTCACGAAACCGCGGGACCGCGCTTTCATGACCACCTGCGCTATGTCCGGTTTAAGATCTACGCGCGGCGCCTCTGCCGCAGCGCGCGGCTTGCGGACCGGCACATTCCTTTGCATCCGTGCACGGAACGCGCGGTGCTTGGGCCTGCGGATGAGCCTCTTTTGGTGTTTCATCTTTGTGCGTGAAGGATGTTTCATGCGTTGAAGAGAAAAAAATTCTGTAACTACTGACTTAGTCCTTATAGCGAAGGAATACCAATTTTTCGAGGACTTATGCCTGTTTCAGACAGGCATAAGCGTTCAAGCTGCTAAATCGCGTCCGCAGAAAAATTGTGTATTCCTGAGCGGGAAAAACCTGTGAGCAGATACAATCTTTAATGCAAAACGCTTCAATGCCGCGGGCTGACGCCCGCCGCAGTGAGTACAAAGGGGTAAACCCCGTTACCATGGGCTTGAGGTCCATGACATTGGTCGTCATTCCCCTTTTGGGTTGATGTACATTCATCTACGGTCTCAACGACTCTGTAACGCTCTAGTAACGGGGTAAATCAAAATTCAAGCTCGGCAAGCGCTTGCGTGAGCACGGTGAATTCCCTGCTCAGCGCGTCAAGCTCGGCAGTGTCCTTAGCTGCCGTTGTAGGCAAATTTTTTTGTTCGCGCTCCCGGATAATCCGCGAGAGCGCTTCCACACGCTCTTTCAGCACGAGCCGCTTCAGCGACCGTGCCAGATGAGTGATTTCTTGGAGAAGCTCCGAATCGCTTCTTCCTTGATACTCGAGGTCCCCGCGGGTGGCGAGGATTTGGACGTTTCTGTGAAGCTCTGGTAGAGACGCTTCAATCGTCGCAATGAGATGTTCGCTGGTGTGGATTCTTGACTCACTGTACCAAGAAGTGAGCATCTTGTAAAGCGCCTGATGCGGCTCCGGCACATACTCATGGGCAATGATCTGGACCGCATGCGGTATCATGGGAGGCGTAGTGAGCAAAAGCGAAAGCATGCGCTCCGTCAAACTCTGCGCAGGAAGAAAGGGCACTGCTTCCTTCACGGGCGCCGCGGCGGCGCGCGTGCCCTGCGATGAGGAGACAGCTTTGGCAAGCGCTTCGCGCAATGCCTGTTCTGACACACGCAGTTCTTCAGACATGCGCTTTACATAATGGTCGCGCTCAATCGGGTCCGCGAGCTTGAGAAGGTAAGGAAGCAGTGCGCCGGCAACCGCCTTTTTATCCTGTACGGTATCTCCAGGATGCTCTAGGCGGGCTTGCGTAAATAAATATTCAAGGATCGGCTGGCTTGCATTAACCGCCCCGATAAACGCTTCCTTGTCTTTCCGCACCACTTCATCAGGGTCTTTGCCTTTATTCTTAGGCAATCGGGCTAATTTTACCGTGAAGCCGGCTGCCCAGGCGAGTTCGAGCCCGCGCAGCGCCGCGCCTTTTCCGCCCGCATCGACATCGAAACACAACACGAGCGTGTCCGTGACGCGCTTGAGAAGGATGAGTTGCAGCTCCTCGAGATTAAATGAAGTTCCTGACGAGGCTATGGTATTGCGGATACCCGCCTGCCATAAGGAAGTAACATCCATTTGCCCCTCCACCACCAGCGCAAACCCTTGTGCGCGTATGTCCTGTTTGGCTTTATCGAGACCGAAAAGTACCGCACGTTTGTGATACAGCAGGGTTTCGGGCGTGTTCACGTACTTGCCCCCTTCCTCCTTATTTTCTTTGAGCTGCCTGCCGGTAAACCCAACGATGGCGCCATGGTGGTCCCGCAGAGGAAACATAATCCTGTCGCGGAAACGGTCGTAGACACCGCGCTCTCTCCCCGGCAAGGCCATACCCGCGTTTACCATCTCCTGGTCGCGATATCCTTTCGCGCGCAAAAAGCGCGTGAGCTCTTCCCAACCCTGCGGCGCGTAGCCTAAGAGCCATTCCTCGAGCGTGTCAGGGATAAGACCGCGTGTTTCTTTTAAATAACGCAGGGCTTCTGCGCCTCGCGCGGTCTGCAGCTGAACCGCAAACCACTGCGCGGACGCGGAAAGGAGCTCCCTCATCCTCTGCCGCTCACTCTTAAGCTGCGGATCCTCCCGTTTCAATTCAACATTCGCTTTTTTCGCGAGGATCTCCAACGCTTCCGGAAATTCAATATTCTCGATCTTCTGGATAAACGTAAACATGTCTCCCCCAAGATTACACCCGAAACAATGCCACATCTGCCTTCCCCGGTGCACCATGAATGAAGGGGTTTTTTCATGATGAAACGGGCACAAACCTTTGAGGTTTGCACCTGCCATCTTCAGCGGCACGTATTCTTGGATAATATCCACGATATCCAGCCGCGATTTGATGTCATCGACAGGAGAGAACATAATAAGTGAAAAATCCCAATGTCAAAATCCCAATGTCAAATGAAATCCCAATAACCAATATCAAATTTGACATTTGAAATTTGAATTTTGACATTACCGCGCCCTGCGCGGTTTATTCCCACTCGATCGTGCCCGGCGGTTTGCTGGTGAGATCATAAAGGACGCGGTTGACGCCCTCCACCTCATTGGTAATCCGCGTGGCGAGGCGTGCGAGCACGTCCTCGGGAATACGCGCCCAATCCGCGGTCATCGCATCCTCTGAGGTTACGGCGCGCACGACGATGGGATGCGCGTACGTACGCTCATCGCCCTGCACGCCCACAGAACGCACCTCCGGCAGAAACGCAGCATAATATTGCCACAATTTTAATTTTTTTGCGAGCGGGTCTAGCGTTTCGCGCACGATCGCGTCCGCCTGCGCGAGGGTCTTCAGGCGCCCTTCATCCACCGCGCCCACAATCCGCACGGCAAGGCCGGGACCGGGAAACGGCTGGCGCTCCACCACTGCGCGCGGGAGCCCCAAAATCCTTCCCACCTCCCTGACCTCATCTTTGAAGAGCATGCGCAGCGGTTCAATAAGTTTCAAATGCATGCGCGCAGGCAGCCCTCCCACGTTGTGGTGCGTTTTGATGGTGCTTGCCGTCCTGCCGCTTCCCGCCATTGCCGATTCGATCACGTCAGGATAAAGCGTGCCTTGGACCAAAAAGGCGGGTTTTGATTTCAGCCGTTTTGCCTCTCTCTGGAACACTTCAATAAAAGTCCGTCCTATGATCTTCCTCTTCTCCTCTGGATCGCTTACCCCTTTTAATTTATGCAAAAATAATTGCGGCACGCGCACCACCTTCAAATCCGCCTTCAGCATGCGCCGCATCGCCTGCGCCACTTCTTGTTCCTCGCCCAAGCGAAGCAGGCCGTGGTTCACGAACACCGCAATAAGCCGGTGGCCGAGGGCATGGTGCACGAGCGTGGTGGCCACCGCCGAGTCCACGCCGCCGGAAAGCGCGGCGATCGCGTATCCCTTGCCCGCCTTTGCTTTAATTTCCTCTATGGCTGACGTCACGAACGACGGCATAGACCAATCCGGCGTGAGGCCTGCAATACGGACCAGAAAATTCTCAAGCATTTTTTTTCCAAACTGCGTATGCACGACTTCCGGATGGAATTGCACGCCCCATATATTCTTTTCCTTATCCCCCACGAGGGCAAATGGGGAATGTGCAGTCACGCCATATGCGTGAGTGCCTTTGGGGAGCCGCACGACGGCATCGCCATGGGACATCCATACTCTCAATTGCTGAGGGAGACCGGCAGTGAATGGCGATCCGCGGACAATCTTTACGCTCGCGGGGCCGTATTCTCTCTGCTTCATCCTTACCACTTTCCCTCCGGTGAGATAACACGTCAGCTGCTGGCCATAACATATCCCTAAAATGGGAATGCCCAGCGCAAACAATTCTTTCGGCACGCGCGGCGCTCCCTCTGTATATACTGATGAAGGCCCTCCGGAAAGAATAATCGCGTGTGCCTGCTTGAGCCTCTCAAGCGGCGAGCGATAAGACACCAGCTCCGCGGAAAATCCCAACTCGCGCACCCTACGGGCGATCAACTGGCTGTACTGCGCGCCAAAATCAATGACAAAAACTTGGGACATAATGCTTAAAATGAGAATAGTGAATTATTAATCAGGGGTGCATCACGCCTTTATTAAGAAATGAGAGTATTTCATCAGCCGCCTTTCGGTAACCGCCGCTCGTTAAAAAAGATTGCCTTATTTTCTCAGCTGAACTCACATATGCTCCCTCATGTAACACCTTTTTTGCGGCCATCGCTAATATCTGTGGAGTTACCGCAGAACGATCAATCATGATACCCGCCCCAAGTCGCTCTACGCGGCGCGCATTTAATTCCTGCTCCAGAGTCGAAGGAATCATGACAAGAGGCGTCTGGTAATACATGCCTTCGCTCACACTATTCAATCCGCCATGGGTTATAAAGAGTTTCGCTCTTTTAAGAATCGCTTTTTGGTCAACAAACGTTTCGACTTGAAAATGAGAGGGCAGATGAGTGAAATGTGTCTGCGTAAGGCGCCCGCCCAGAGACAGTATGACATGATAATCCATGCCTTTGAATGCCTCAAAACATATTTCAAAAAAATTATCTAACCGATCAAATAAGGTGCCGAGAGAAATATAAATAATATTTTCCTTTGCCTCTCTGTTGCCTTCCTCCTGTTCCTCATCGATAGATGCCCCGATAAATTTGTATTCCTCGCCAAAGAATCGCTCAAAGGGTTGGAAATAACGCGAAGTATACACGATATTCAGCTTTTCCCTATTGTATATAATATCCTTAAATATGCTTTTGCGTACCCCAAAAGTCTTGCATAAACGGCGCGCAACATTTATATATTTCCCGAATTGGGACGCGCCTTTGAGGGTAAACTTCCAAAGATAAGGCGTTCTTAAGGTCATCCGTCCGTTCATCAAACCAATGGGGACGGAGCAAATGGCGGGGGTATTTGTCTTGAGGGCAGCTATTTTCCCTCCTAACACCATTGCATCATGAATGAGAAAATCCGGCTTCGTCTTTTCAATATCCTCAATACCTGAAGTGATGAATTTCTCCGTATATTCTAATATCGCAAGCCAAAAATCGGTGAGTCCGCGACTCCTCAAACACTGAACCAGCTTGTCTTCGAGCGCCGAATAAAAATCATTTCCGTAGGGATAGCGTTTAAACGCTATACCATGTCCTTCTATAACCTTCCTAAATTTATCTGTGGAGTAATATATCATTTCTACCCCTCTCCTCGTCAGCTCACGGCAGACAGGCAGGGTTGGCAAAGTATGTCCCCAAACTGGTAAACTAAAAAATAATCCTCTCATGTATTTTATGCGACTGATCGAAAAAATATAATCCAAGCTGGCTGTACTGCGCGCCAAAATCAATGACAAAAACTTGGGACATGGGAAAATAATGAAAAACTCAAAATGCATAATGGTTCGACAGGCTCACCATGACATTTCTGTCACCCTGAGCTTATCGAAGGGTCACGCCGAAGGCTCACCATAACAACCACTTTCTTGTCATCCTGAGCCCGACGAAGGATGATTTTTGAATCACGATCTTATAAAGCTCGCCTCGAACCCGTTCTCACTGCACTTGGTCAGTTCGCTTGCGGTGAAAATTTTATTTTTCTTAAGCAATTCATACTCCTGCTTTAGGTTGGTCCCGTGCATTTCAGGGCCGTCCGTGTTGATCGTGAGACGCACGTGGTGCTCTAAAAGAGTCCGGAAAATGCGGCGCATCTCTTCCACGCTCTTGATGACGCCCACATTCAGGTTGGAGGTGGGGCAGAGCTCAAGGGTAATATTTTTTTCTGCAACCATATGCATCAATCCCGTGTCCTGCCATGCGAGAAATCCATGCCCGATCCGGTGGGGGGCGATATGTTCCACAATATATTTCATCTCTTTCACAGATCCTTCCTCGCCCGTATGGATAGTGGCTCCGAAACCAAGATCTTTTGCTTCCTGAAACAAGCTCTCGTATTCCTCAATATGGAACGCAGGGCTCTGCGGCCCTGCAAGGTCAATGCCCACGATCCCCCGATGCTGGTATTTCTTTGCTTTTTCAAAAATGATGGTATTCAGCTTCTTGGGGTATTCCCGGTCAAGCATCAGGATTAATCCCGCGCGCACCGAAGGGTATTCAAAGAGCGCATTTTCCATTCCGCGGATTGCTGCAAGAATAATGTAATCAAGATCGCGCTCTCCGCCGCGATTGCGCTTCATGGGATTGAACCGGAGCTCGTGCACGACGACGTTATTCGCGCGGTACGCGCCTCCTATGGTGCCGTGCACTGCCGGCTCGATCGCCAAAGGGGATGATTGGATGAGCTCGGTCCAGTGATATAATTGCCGATCAACCTCCAAAAAGCGATGAAACTTTCCTTTCTCCTTAATAGTGACCATCCGTTCGAACTCCCAATAATCCTTCGTCGGCAATTTGATCCCCTGTTCGTGCGCCAAGGTCCACAAGATTGCGGCGTCCACGGCGCCGCCGAGATGAGAGTGAAGCTCGGTTAGAGGAGGACCGGCGGGATGATTAGTAATTGAAGACTCACTTTTCATAGCCTTACACTTATGATGAGTAAAAATATTTTACACGCTGAAGTTCAAAATCTCACCGCTTCAGCGGGATCCCGCATACTTTAGATAAATTAGTTCAATGTGCGGGACAAAACTCAAATGCCAAATTAAATTCAAAATCACAACGCCAAAACTTTGACATTTAGGCTTTGACATTTATTTGAACTTTGAAATTTGTCATTTGAACTTATCAATAATTTGGCGCATGCTTCGTAATAAATACTGAATGCGGGTGGCTCTCTCTCATGCCTGCATCGGTGATGCGGATAAAGTGAGCTTTCCTCTGGAGCTCGGGAATGTTGCGCGCGCCCACATATCCCATCCCGCTTCTTAATCCTCCCACAAGCTGGGTAATTATGTCCGAAAGCGGCCCCTTGAGAGGCACCGCGCCTTCCACCCCTTCGGGTACGTATTTTTTTGACCCTTTTTGGAAATATCGATCAGCGCTTTGCCCCACGTTCATGGCTCCCAAACTTCCCATACCGCGATAGGTTTTGTACGCCACGCCTTCGATGATCACTTTTTTCCCCGGCGCTTCATCCGTACCGGCAAACAGGCTCCCCAGCATGACAGCGGACGCGCCCGCGGCAAGCGCTTTCACAATATCGCCGGAGTGCCGGATGCCCCCGTCCGCGATCACGGGAATCCCTTTTTGTTTCGCGACCCGCGCCACTTCCATGATCGCGGTCAATTGCGGCACGCCTACACCAGCGACGATCCGCGTCGTGCAAATGGAACCAGGCCCTACACCCACCTTGAAGCCGTCGGCCACGCCTAAAAATGCGCGCGCCGCTTCTGCGGTTGCCATATTGCCCACAATGAGCTTTGCCTTTATTTTTTTCTTTAATGCTTTGGCAGCGGCAACGGAAGATGGCTTGTGGATATGCGCGGAATCAAATACTATCACGTCCACGCCCGCCTTATCAAGCGCAAGGGCCCTCTCTCTATCGCCTGGCCCTACGGCAGCGGCAACCTTATTTTTGATTTTTGATTTTTGATTTTTGATTTCGTGAATCATCTTTACCTGCTCTTCCACGGTGCAATTGCGATGCAATACCCCCATCCCCCCCGCTTCACCTAAGGCTGCGGCGAAACGGGCGTCGGTCACGGTGTCCATTGCCGCAGAGAGCAAAGGAAGGATAAGCGGCAATCCTTTGGCCGCATATGACGAAATATCAGCCTCGCGCGGGCTGATGGCAGATTCTTGCGGAATCAGGAGAACATCGTCAAAAGTAAGACCAAACGGAGTCTTTGAGGTTTCCATAGAGGAATCTTAGCAAACCTTTGGGAAATTTCAAAATTCACAGGTCTCCAATGGACTGCCGTACAGTTTCAAGAATCCGTACGACCGAATCATGCGGCGAAAACCATTTACTCCTTCGGTTTAAGTTTCGCAAGATGCTTTTGGAGTATCGCCTGCATGGCTTCAGGGAATTCGTTCACGCTCTTCGGAATAATGCTGTCTTTACCGAAATGGTACTGCACCATCCCCGCCACCTCTGGTTCAGGCGTGATCGCCGTCCCTTCGAGAGGAGTAAACTTACGCGCTTCATCGGCCGCTTGCTTAGTCGACGCTTCCTGCGTGGTGCTATCGGTAATAAATATCATCAAAGATCCAATCCGATCGACTTCTGCGCGTTTTCTCTGCAATATCTTCTTTAATCGCGGCACCGCCACTTCTATAGCCTCAGCATCCCGATTATCCCCGCCGAATCCTGACTTTTGACTATCCAACATCATGACGATGCGTGACTTGACCCTCCCATCGTATGGCTCATTGGCTGCCTTGATAATATACCTTTCATCGTGAGTTAAATTCTTATCGTCGCTCGCCAGGATCTCAATATAGACATTATAGTCTTTTGCCGCTTCGCATGTTGCAATGCATGACTTAACCGCGTTCACGATGCGTTGTTGATCATTACTATACATCGATCCGCTCACGTCAACAAGAATTTGCAACACCATTGCCGTTTCCTCAGGCGTTTCCCGGCGCCCCATGGGTTTCTCGGTGCCGGTGCCGATGCGCTGAACGTACCGTCTCACGTCAAAACGGATTCCTCTTCTGCTCCATTCGTATTCCAGTTCATCCACCTTTGGGACAAATCTTTTAAAGATTCGCTTGAGTCTCTGGGTCGCGGAATTTACTTCGAGCCGGAGTTCATTGTATTTTTCGCGCAGGACGGGATCGTTAAAGTTATCTCTGCTTTTTTGTAACTCATGTTTTTCTTGCTCCCGCTCCGCTTGTGTTTCTTTATTTTGCTCTGCACGCTCTTTTGCTTCTCTAGCCCTCTGCTCCAGCCGCTGGTTATGCTGTTCAATCATCTTCTTCAGAATCTTTTGGAAATGTATAGGCCAGGAAGATGGATCGTGAGGGTCGAGATTGGGATCTTCTTCGGGCTTGGTGCCGCCTTCGGAAGGTTGGCCTCTCTTGCCTTGTTGCTGTTGCTTACCGCCTTTCGCTTGACCTTGCTCTGATGGTTTACCTTCCTGCTCTCCACTCTCATCTTGATCTCTCCGATCTTGTTCACCTTCTCCGCCAGTCTTACTTGTATCATCTTTGCTACCTTGAGCACTAGCACCATCTTTCTCATCGGGAAATCCATTCCCATCTTTCGATTCATCAGCACTTTGTGATCCTTCTTTCGATTCATCGCCTCCATCTTGTGCAGTATCTTTTTCATCACCACTATCTTTGCCGCTTCCTTGATCGTCTTTACCATCATCTTTTTTACCATCGCTTCGATCTGCTTCCTCATCTTCTCCATTAGCTTCTTTACCACTTTGCTTACTCCGTTGATCCACGCCTTCCGTACTCTGAGATTGATCCTCTCCCGGCTCGCCGTCCTCTCCTTCACCATCGCCTCCTCCTGACCCTTGTTGTTTCTGCTCTCTACTCTTATCAGGAAATTCATCAATGAGCCTTTTGAGCGCAGGCCAAATATGCTCAACAATGAGCTTCTCTATCTCGGGGTTTACCTTCATCGCTGGTTTTACTGCGTCACCAGTAATTTGAGCGACAATTTGTTCAATTTTTAGATACTCCTCCCTTACCCGCGGATGGAGGTCGTCTAGACCCCACGGCTTCTCGACTCCTTTTACTTCTTTTTCATGCAACGCCCAAAGTCGCTCTAGCTTGATCATGAATTTGAACTGATCGGTGGGAGACATCTTCGCCACTCCACCCGCTTCTCCGTCAATGTTTTCCATCTCTTTACCGTGTATCCCTTCAACGATATCGGGGATGATCATCTTGCTATTTTTTTCAAATAACTGCAAACGAGCATTCTCATGAAGAGGTCCCCCAACGAGGCGCTCCATGCGAGGATCTTCAAGACAATTGTTTAGTTCGAGAATCTCCTGCGGATCGTACCCTTCCTGCCGCGCGAGCGACTCGAATCGTTTCAAGCGGCCGTAGTCAGTCCATTCCGTATGACCTTTTTCATGGCGAATCTCTCCCAATAAAAAGTTAAGGGGAGCATCGCCGGCGATGAATCCAAACGGCGCGCCAATGATGTATTGCTTGCGTACCGGATCGTCGACGATCTCGCCTTCCAAGGTCACTCTCTTGGCAGGTACTTGAGCGCAGAAAAAGGTGTCGAGTTCGGGATCGGTGTAAATCTCGATTGCACGGTCTGGCGACTGGGAAGCGTGCTCAAGCGTGGCGAGGACATACGCCATGCGTTCAGGATTCGGCCGCGCGGCATTCTCTTGAAGCCGCTGCATGAAAGCTTGGTAACCCTCAATCATCGGGTGCTTCCCTGTCTCTGCGGGTTTATAAAAATCAAAATCTTCGTGCTTAATCATACTTAATCATTACGATGTTTTTGCCTCCACTGCGGTTTATATTGATCAATGATCAGATCGACAGATTGTGGAACATCTAACCTAAAAGTAAATTGTGCCAAGATTTTCGCTGTCTCCATGTCAACCGCTTGAAGGCCGTTAAGCATTATCTTGTTTTCATGTTTGACCAACTCTTTCGCTATATCAGAATCAAGAGCGGTCAAACCATTCAATTCAAGTGGGCCTCGAACCCTCGCAAGCGCCTTTGCAGTAGCAACTGAAAGCGTAGTAAGATTATTCAATTTGAGCCAATCAGTAGTATAGGCAGGTGACGGATAGCTTGGAGGGACGAAAAGGCAATCCGCTACTTCCGACGATATTTCTTTTATGCCTAAAGTCTTAGATGGAATCTTCGCTAAACATGTTGCAACCTTAGGAGTAAGCGACTTCATTCCATTCAAGGAAATGGAGACGCTACTCTTACCTAATATTTCTGCTATTTCGACTGGAAGATTGTTTAATCCATCCAATTCTATACGGAGACGGCGAACAGATGATAATTCCTGAGCCGTTTTATACGATATCGACTTAAGGCTGTTTAACCACACCGTAATGCCTTCAATGGGGCTGTTTGCTTGTTTGATTAAAATGATTCGTCTCAGGATATTAGGAGGACAAAATGTTAATCTGTAGGTATTATCAACGTTGCCGTCTTCAATCTCGTGCCAAATCTTAACATCTTCCTCGATCAAAGACGAGAGATTATCTATTAAACACTCCTCGCCTTCAACATCAATGGTGAGTCCATTGATTGATTCCTCAAGATTATGAACTTGCCCCACGGTAACCGGCCTGTCATTCTCAACAGTGGCCACGAGTTCTTTTGCGTGATTCACTACATCGTCCAATTCCGGTGTTCTCGCAATTTCCAGATTCAAGTATACCGATTGCTCACTTTCACGATCCAGCTTTACTTCAAACATGTTTTCACTTTTCTCAGACATAATGGAGTTGAATGCATGTTTACGATTTTCCGACTGCTGCCTTCTCGGATTTTTCTTTATACGCACAAATCCTTCTATCTACATCCACTGAGAATCCATATTTTTGTACCTTCTCCCACGGAGCGCTTGCCAAAATCGGTATCGCTTCGGGAGATACTTTCACGCAAATCAAGTCAAAAACACCAGGATTATCGAATGATATCAATTCCTTTGCCGCTGCGGGAGAAAGCTCAAAATCAAGATTGCTAAAATTTATAGATCGATCTGCCAACTTCCATTTTCCTTTGAATGCCCGTATAACCTCTGGGGTAGGTTCGAGTTGCTCAAAATAATATTTCCCATGATTTTTCGCCAACTCCTCAAGCGCCCCCGATTCAAAAGACTGCAGACCATGTAATGAAAATTTGTCATGCGAAGAAGCCCCTCTTCGCCCAAAAGCTTCTGCAGCCTCGACCGTAATTGATGTAATGCCATGTAAATCTATTTCACTGCCATACCTGGTCGTTAACAACGCACGCGCTATCTCTGGTGATAATTCAGAAAGCCCATTCAATTCGACCTGGCGGCCAGTTTGACTGAGCGCCTGCGCAGTCTCTGGAGAAACATGATGGATATTGTTAAAATTAAGCCTTACTCCATGAGCGTCAGCTAATGCTTTTGCTGTCCCTGATGAGAGCCATCGTAAGCTCTTGAAATTCCATGTTTTAATATCGTCAAAATGGTGTTCCTTAGTATACTCAGCCAATATCCGCGCATACCTCTCGGGCAACATGGTGAGCGCTTGTATTGATTCGCGGTTAAGCACACGACCGTAATTCTTCGAAAAATCCTCCATGGCTTCCCAAATCGGATGATTTCTCTCAATTTCGTCCTTTAGATCAGCAATCGGCACTCCTTCGATAGTTAGCTGTCCGATGGAATCATTGAGAGTCTGGAATTCGCCAGCAGCTATTGGCTGATCCTTCAACATTACTTCCTTCAAGGTCGTCAAATTTTTTAGTACTGAACCCAATGCAACATCGGGGGCAATTTCCAAGGAAGTGACTGATTTGGTCTCATGCATCTCCACTGCATCGTACACTTGTTCATTTAGCTCCGACATAGTACAAGAACTTAATTTATTGTGCCTCCCCCGACACCGCCTCAACTTTCGCTTCGTTGAATGAGCTTGACCGAAGAAGAGAATCCTCACGCTCGTGAGGATGCACTTCCTGATGTGATATTTCGTTCACTTCTAGCATAATTTATTCGCTCGAAACTTTGTCTCATCCCTAGCCAAAGTGACAAAAGCGCTGGTGTTCCGGAACGCTTGTTAAAATTTGTTTCACCTCATCGTTGAGCTGCGAGAATAATGTTTCTGGAAAATAGACCCCTCCATGCCGATCATGAGGTTGTGATACGAACTCCATCGCCGCTTCCGCAGAGATATCAGTCACCCCGAAGAGTCTCACGCCAGTCGTGCTTTTCGTGAGTGCTCTTGCCAACTCAGGTGAAATACTTGTCAAACCATTCAGAAAAATTACTCCCCTGTTGCGCTTGACCAGGATTTCTACGACTTCAGGCTTTATTGAAGTGATGCTGTCGAGTTTAATGGCGCCTTCATGAAAGTGAAAAGCAGACGCTGCTCCCTCATCCAAAGAAGTAAGGCCGGACAGATCAATGTCCTCGCTATACATACCATGATTATCGTTGAGGTAGAAAACTGTACTACGGTCAATAAAAGTCAACTTTTTCGAGAGTTTATCAACTTCAAATCCACCCGATCTTAACGCTCCGTCCTGTTTAATCTTTTGTTTGAACATTTGCAACGTCTGGACAGTATCCTTGAACCCCTTAATCTTTAGCAATTCACTAAAGGTCGCTCCCTGCCCGTCTCCTCTATCCAAGAGTAGTAAAGATACCAGATGCTCTAGCCTTGCCATTTGTCCTTCCGTCACGGCCTGATTAGTATCTACTCGCGCGGCTAAACCTTGAATATGAGAAAGTGCCTCCTGGAAATGGGGCGTCTGCATTATTTCCACCCGCGCCAGCTCTTCGGTCTCACGTTCATGAGGACTCGATTCTTCTATTGTGTTCAAGTGCTCCATAAAATTTAGAGAAGGGGAACACTTACTTAGACGGTGCTACAAGCGTATCGTCAATGAGTTGTTCAAGAGATATGAGTACCGTATCGAGTCCTTCGATCGGATTTTTTCGGTAATCATCCATCACTCGCAGCCATGCGATGCGCACATCCCGGGTTTTCCTATACTCACGTACCACCGCAATCGTGTCGCGCCGGCTGACGCCGATGAGATCGAATCGCTGGCGTTTCTCATAACCCTTCCGCCAGCTGTCCGCAATGCGCAGAATATCCCGCAGATCGATCAATATTTTTTTGATATGTTCAGCGGAGGGAGGCGTTTCAATGAGCTTCTTTAATTTAGGATTCGTTTCGATCTCGGTGATTCTCGACCCTTGAGTATCTTCATTCACGAAATAGTCCCACAGGAGGGCAAATTCCTGATCGTTAATGCCGGTGAATTCATTCAGTTCCTGGTAGAGACTCAACACTTCGCTCGCCGCATAATCACGGAGCGAATTGTCTTCCGTCTCTTTCTGTTGCAGCGCTGCATCTGACCAGTGGTTCTTCTTTTGTAACAACTCTCCTTTTCTCAGAGAGGGATAATCCATAACCATGGATTGTCCGCGCGTACGGCTCAAAAGCGCTTCGCCGATATTTCCCGCCGAGCCAAAAGTGGCAGGGTTTCCGTCAATGATGACCAGCGCTCCTTCAGCCACGGGAATGTTGACGCCGTCAAAATTCAAGGCGCGATTGCTGTCCCCTACGCCGTGGAGGGTAGCCTGCACGGGAGGCTTGAGCGCATTGATTTCATTCACATAGACAATCGCGCCCGGCGTCTGAAGTCCCTCAGCGAGTGCGGTCATGAAACGCTTCGTGCCTTCTTTCGTGTCAAATTCATAGTGGGTGACCAATTCGCCCGCTTCCATGCCTCGCCCGCAAGGAAACCAAAAATATGGCCGATGCGTCTTTGCGGCGAAATACTCCGCGGCGATCGTTTTCCCCACGCCTGCTTCGCCGAGCATGAGCGTGATTCCCATGTTCGTCTCTCGCTGGGTATCTAGACAATTACTCAACAAGGAAAGACTGTGCTCGAAATCAGGATCCTCTTTGATGTTCTTTTTCACCTTCGGCACTCGCTCTTTGCCGTCGCCGCGTGTCCGATTCAGCACCACGAGCTGGCTGAGCATTTCCGCGACTCTCTGTGAAAGCTGCTCAATGTTTACCGCTTCTTTCTTGAAACCCCGGGAAGTCTTCGCCGTCTGTTCCAGTGCGGTACGTACTTGGGCAGTGATGGTCTCCGGTGCCGCCCCCTCCCCCTTCCTGAAGAGATTCTCCTCCCTCACAACACTGTGGAGATATATCCGCGCGTTTTCTCTTATTTCTTTATCAGGACTCTGGAGATCTTCCTCAACCTTTCGGTATTCATTGATCACTTGTTCAACCACCTTCCATTCCTCAATAGTGAACGTATCGTCAATCGGCGCAAGCGTGCGTTCTTGCTCTGTTTCGGTCTTGCCTGGCTTTAACTCTTTTTGCCGCCGCGTGTAAGCAATGCGAATTTCCTTCCCGTACTGAGTTGCTTTGACATCCCACAGCGGATTTTCTTGCGCTCCGTGCCATATCAATCCTTCATGTCCCTGTAACCAGCTCGGCACTTCGGTCGGTTCCTTTTCACGCGGGGAAACGAGCTCTCTTTGAAGGATAGGAGGTTCGTAATGTTCCAAGGGTCCCATAATCATATTAAGCACTTCTTCAAGAGATTTGCCGCTTATATCGTCATCGCCAAGTTTAGTACCCTGCGGAAAAATCACCTCCACCCCTAACTCAGTTTTCAATTTTGTGCAATATCGCTCCTTGATCTGACTCAAACGGTCTTTAACTTTAGCTGGCGTGAGCTCGCGATTTAAATCGCTATCATTTTGATCTAATTCGGTAAGTTGAGTCATAGTAACTTCAGTAGAATCCATAAAAGAAAGTCCAAAAAAATAATATGCCAGATTTAATTTAAGTTATTTTATCCTAGCAGAAAAATCATCGTTTGGCAACTCAAATAAGGATAATAAAGTGTCGCGGTAGCGTCAGAGCTTGTCTCTGACAATGCGAGTGGCAGATAAACTGCCACGCTACAATGTATACATGAACGAATTTACGAGGCAATTCCAAGAAACTGCTTCAAGTGCGCATCTTCCTCGGTCTCTTTCTTGCCGCGCTGGTAAGTGTCCGCCAATTTCTCAAGCGTATAATTGAGGCGCGTCACCATGGTTTCCTTGGGGCGCACAAGGTACACCCGATCGTCAAGGTGTAGAGGCTCGGGATAAGGCAGTGCGCACATACGCGCGATTGCGTCCCGCAACCCTTGCGCTTTATGTCGCGCGTACCGCCGCATTGCCATGCGCTGCCACCAGCACATCGCGCTCGAGAGGTCCAAGGCGATTACTTTGTCAGCGCCTTCTGCAAACGCTTTATCTACCAAATCCTGCATCGTTGCCGCAATGCCGCCGTCAAGGTATGGCTCTCCTGCCACTGCAACAGGGGTGGGCGAAAGCATGGGTATGGATATGGTTGCCCGCACCGCTTGGAGCGCGTCGTCCGTGTTGGTAAAATAGCGGCACTTACCCGTCATGAAATGGGTGACCGCGATAAAAACCCTTGTGGCGGAATCCCTCACGCGCTCATTTGTGATCCCGTACGTCTTGAAAAGATCCATGAGATAATCCACATTGGTAAACCACCGTACCCGATGAGGATTGATAAATACGCCGCGATGGAGATGCTCCATCCATATCTTGCGCGTTTCTTGATATAATCCTCCGGCCACCGCAAGCGCATTGGCGCCGCCCGCGGAAGTCCCCAGCACCAAATCAACCTTGCGGGGCGCAATGATGCCCTGCAGCGCATCGATAACCCCCGCGCCATATGCGCCGCGCATTCCCCCGCCGTGCATTACCAGTGCGAGATGTGAGATACCCATATATGGAAATATCTAACGCCCAAATCCCAATCCCAACCAAAGCGAGAATTTTCAATGCTCAATTTTCAATTTCTCCCTCTTCGCGGGATCCCGCCTACCTCAGATATAAGAATCAAGGAGCGGGACAATCAATGTTCCAATGAGTCAATTTTCAAATACTTGAACATTGTGTCTTGGAATCTCATTGGTCATTGATCATTGGAAATTGGGGTTTAAAGTACCCTCACATGCTCGTGCCGTTACAATTTATTCGGGCAACACCACCCTGTATGGCGCCTCATAGGGAGAGACTAAATACGAGTTCTGCATTTTAAAAAACTTAATTGTAACGGTACTCGTGAGGCGCTCAAGCACATGCCAGTCGGTAAAGGCAAAAGCAGAGATCACCACCATAAGCATGATGGTCTGGGCGATAACCGATGCGTGCTGGATGCGGATCCGGACGAAAATAGTGAGAGAGAGCGCGAGCGCAAGGTACACCAATGCCGCATAAGATATCCTCTTCGTCCATACGACAAGCTGATACACAAACGCAACGACGGACGCTGAAGGCATTCTTTGCGCGATCTCGGAAACGGGCGGCGCTACAAGCGTCACCGCGCGCGCCTGCGCCTTCTGGCTATTGTCATTGTCCGGCGATACGGGCGCCGTACTGGCGCCTTCTTTCTGCTCCACGGGAAGGACGGCGCTTGATTGCAAGGCCTCCTTGTTCGTTTCATCCTTGGTTTCTGGGAATATTACGCTCAACACCCGCGAAGGATTCGCGGCTGCCAAAGCGGGCGAAGGAGAAAGCCTCTCTTGTTTCGCGTTTTTCCCCGCGCTCAATGGCCGCGAGAGCGTATGGGACGCCGCGAATAATTCCACCAAGATATTCGTGTCCCTTCCTTTGAACGTTCCGCTCGCCACGCCGATGCCCACGTGCTGGTATGCCTTCTGCACGATATTCGCATGGTGCGAAGGGCTTGCCATGAGCGCCGCATGCACCGCATCGCTTGTCACGAAATCAATCGCGAGATTCTCCCCGACCGCCCTATATGGATATTTTTGCACATTGATTAATTCCCACGGCTTTTTGCCTTCTGGGGTGATATGGTTAAAATATCCGCGTGCAAGCATATCATTCGCTTTGTATTGAGCTGCACGCGTGAGCTCTGGATCGACGATTAAGGGCGGCATCTTCACCTGAGCACGGGTACCATTAATAAGGCGGATAATCTCCTGATTGAGCTCCTGCGAGAGCCGCGCAAAATCAGGATAAGAAACAAACAGCACCACCGTCGTAATAACCTTGAGGCCTACCAGTACGGCCGTGTACCAAAAGAGCGCCTTCGGGCGCAATGCGTGAGGCTTGTGGCCATTGCCCTCGTGGGGGATGAAAAAATTGTGAATTATTTTAAGCATGACCAATATGATAAATGTGAGTTGTCAGTTCTCAGTTATCGGTTATCAGCATGCGGCATATCAGTGATATCAATCGGCTTTAAACTGGTCACTAAAACCGACACACCAGCATCTGAGTACTGAAATACCGAATACTGATCACAGGACAGGTTCAAGAAATTGATGAGATATAAATTATAAACAAATAATCTGATTTTATATGTGTTTAAAACAAGAAGAGCTGGGATAAATTTTCAAGAAAAGAATCCATCTTAATATTAATTTAAACCATAGACTTCCCTATAGTATCTGCCGTCTTGGTAAATATATATTACCAAATTCTCATTTAAATCAAACGTCGATTTCATTAACATTGGCTTTACTACAACGTCTTTATCATATCCGACGTAATTATCCAATAATTTATACTTCTTATTATCAACCACGAGAAAAGTATTTTTAAAGTGGATGCCGCCTTCTTCATTAATCTGATAGGTAAAATGTTTCCCCGAAATGGAATATTGCAAGTTCGCCAGATCATCTTCGCTAGAATAATTGTATTTTTCCCTACCATCAAATCCAATGGTTATATTTGGATAAATATGCTGTTTTGAATACATAAAACGTTCATCTGATACTTTATCTTTGATGGTCATGATTGGCTCTATCTCTGGCGCTTGTGGGTTAATGTGGTAATTTATTAAATCTTCTAATTCTGGAGATTCGAAAATTATCTTGTCTTGTCCATTTTGATTAACAACCAATAACCATTTACCCTCCGTGTTTCTGGCACGGTAAGAAATTAAACCATTTTCATAATATTTTAATTTATCGATGTAATCCCATTTTGTCTGTGCTTTTTTATTAATAACCACAAACCACTTTTCCCCACTTCCTTTTGAAATCTCTTTGGCCCTATACAGAAAATTTTCAGCGTTCGTCGTATACAATATATTATCAATATAATCATAAGAACTAATCTCTTTTCCATTTTCTAATAATCTCCATTTTTCATCTTCGGTTTTTACTACGCTGTACAAATTTCCGTCTTTAGTATAAAAGCTAGTATAAACATATGCGTAAGCCCTGCTTTTATTTTCGTTGGTGATTACGTACCACTTTTCCAAACCGTTATCTTTTTTCAAAGCGCGATATGTTAAAGACTCAAAATCCGAATTATAAACCAGCTGATCAATAAAATTATAACGTTCAAGCGCAACACCATCAGCAACAACGAAAGATATTTTTTTATTTTCACCCACACTAAAGGCAAAGTGGTCTTTATTTGGGCTGATAGTGCAAAGAGTAAGATGGTATATATTATCACCCTGTTTTTTACCCTCGACTGGTTGCCAGTATTTATTATATATTTCTTGGTATTCTTCAGGTGATGAATATTTATCACAGTTTGGATCAAATATTCCTTTTTGCCCAGTAATCTGTTGATAGGCTAACATAGGCCAAGTATTACGATCTGGATTATTGGATGGACCTATATAATTGTTGATACGAGCGGGACTGCCCGCAAATCCATAAGATTTTATAGAAATTGCTTTCTCTTCATCCTCAAATTTGGGAAAGGTTTCCTTAACATATTTAGCCCAAGTGATGGCCTTGACTTCCTCCCAAATAACTCCATTTGTAATATCAGTGCGAGAAATTGGATTTTTTAATAAATCTAGATTATCCAGAGTACCGCAATATTTATGCGGTATTTGTAAAACGTGTTCAGGAAATATCAAAGGCCGGCCATTCAAAAGTAAAGAAATTGGTTTATTGGCTTCAGAAATTGTCCACCATAAATATCCGGTGCCACATTTTTCTTCAGCAATAGACCACAAACTATCGCCTTTGCTGACTTTGTAAGAATAAAAATCTTCTGACAAAGCATGAATGTCTCCCCCCGCTAATAAACCCATCACCACCACTGTAATAACAATTATTAAAACTGGTTTGAGGCTTCTCGTGAGTTTTGGGCTTGTGTGTGGATTAGGCTGTGTGATTTGTTGTGACATATTCATAATAAGCCTTCTGCACTTATTGTTTGCGTCGGTCTGCGTTACGCTGATTTACACGGAAAGAAAGATTATGATTCCGATACTATTGAATGATGTCCGTCTTGATCAGATCCGCAATGACGACGAGCCGTAACTTTGAAGTAAACTTTGGCGTGCAGGTAAACACGGTAAGGACAGGGGTACGCGTGGCCTTGAGTACGCTTACCTCGTCAGGCTTCACAATCTTCACCTCGCGCACCTTATAATGATACCGCATCCCTTTCCAATCGACTACTGCCACATCATCTTTTTTCACTTTATCCAGGTTAAAACAGGTGCGCGCCCCCGAGGTAAACAGGTAGCGGTGGCAGCCTATCACGGTATTGCCGCCCTTGTCCGGCATGGAAGTATAGGGGAGCATCCATGCCAGGCCCTTATTGAGCACTTTTTCGCTCATTCCTCCCGCGACCTCCATATCTACTTTAATACCGGGAATTTTTATACGGTTTTTCGTGTTGCGTACCGCAGCTTTGGGAGCGTCACCCGATACCGCTGCGGCCACCACGAGCGAATCCTGATTATCAGGCGCTGATACTGAAGGGTTGCTAACGGTGGCCGCATGCACCGCACCCACAAGCGCAAATGCCCTCATGCGCGCACGCGCAAGATCCGCCTTATCCTCACTCTGGGGCAGACGCCCTATCGCGCGCTCCTCGCGTCCGGAGAGCCGCGCGATAGTCTGCGTCGCCCCTTTGGCAATAGTGCTCGCCTGCCATTGCACTTCAAGGAGGAGTGGCGCTGACGCTAAGCCTGCGAATAAAATGCCTATGATGATGCAGCCGTAGCCAAACCTTCGGAGATGCGTAGAGCGCTTGAATTGTTGGTATCGTCTTAAAAACACAAATTCAATCTTAGTATTGCGGGATAAAATTAATGAGTACTTGTTCACGCACTGCTTCTTTGAAAAGAATGCGGTAGCGGTATGCAAAGAGCATGCCAATGCCGAGCATCGCGAACGCGGCAAATGCAATAGTAAGAGGGCTCATGCTTCCGGTGCCGGTATCAGGGAGCGTGGTAAAGCCCAAAACCTCTATCTCGCGGATTTCCACGTCTGTCTGTGCGCTAGCCGGTCCCGCATTATCGGCGCGGGCAGTCGCATAGTTGGTATACACGCCCACTTTCATTTCAGCGGCCGCATGGACCGTATAGTCTACTGAAGCGCTCTGGCCTGCAGTGAGATCACCAACCGTAATTACTTTGATGCTTGCGCCTCCATCAATAAAGGTGAATCCGGTGGGAAGCACGTCTTCAACGACCACGTTCAGCGCAGCCGCGTTTCCTGTATTCTTCACCACTACGGTATATACAAAATCAGTATCCGGGTTGGTGAATGTGACCGACGCGGATTTGGTCACCTCAAGGCGAGGTTCCGGACTACTGCCGCCACCGCTTGTGGTCACTTCCACGGTGGCGCGCGCTTCGCTCCGGTTATCGTCGGGAATGCCGTTCGCAATAGTGGCAACTGCCACATTTTTATATTTACCGGAAGCGACCGATGCGCCGATAAGCACGTCATAGGATTCCGTCATACTCGCGCCTGGAACCATGGTGCCAAAATCCCAGGTGCGGCTGCTTTGGGCGCCTTCCACAAAGGTAAATCCTTGCGGTAAGGTGTCAGTCACCGTAACCAGAGAAGACGCTTCGTCGCCGCCCGCAGTCACCGTAAAGGTGTAGGTCACCACTTCGCCAGGCTGCGCCACCGGTTTATCCACCGATTTCACAATCGTGATCTTAGGATAGGTTGATCTCCCGCTGCCTCCGCCGCAATTCTCCGCGCACCCGCCCGGAGGGCCTGGAGGTTCTGTCGCCTTCACCGTTGCGCTTGCCTGGTCGTCTTCGTTTGGATTGCTGTTGCCGGGAATGGAATCCACATCAGCTTGGTCCGCCGCGGAAACCTGCGCAATATTTTCGAAAGTGCCAGTCGTGCGCGCCCGTACGCGGATATCGATCGAAGAGGAAGCATTTTTTGCTAAAGAACCCACGGTCCAGAGTCCAGTATCCTTGTTATACGCACCCGCGCCAGTATCTGCAACATACACAAATGCGTTAGGGATAAGATCAGTCACTGCAACACCGCTCGCATCTTCAGGACCGCCGTTTAAGACCATGATGGTGAATACCGTCTCATGGTCATTCTGCACACTGGTAGGATTTGCTGATTTCGTAAGGCTCAGGTCAATTCCCGCGGCAGGAGGTGGAGGCGCCTCTACCGTAGTGCGCACCGTATCGCTCACCTCTGGCACACCCGTGGCGCTTGCGTGCGCGATATTATCAAACTGTGCACCATCTACCGCATCAGCTTTTACTTGTACGGTTACAGTCGTCGTGGTTGACTGGGACGGCGGCAAATCTCCCGCCGCCCATGTAATAGCGGTGCCGCCGTTGAGGCCCCCATGAGTATCCGTGACGGTAATATCGCTTTCGGAATAATCATCGCTCATCATCACGTCGGACGCTGTGGCGGTGCCAGTGTTGGTAACCACGATGGTATAGGTGAGTATTTCGTCGCGATGCGCCGTATTGGCATCCACGAGCGTCTCATCGCTGTCACTCACCTTCTTGCCCACCGTAAGTTGAGGGGTTGTGGGAGGAAGCTTTGCCACCGTAGTGGTCTCTTCATCGCATACCCAGCTGCCCGCATCTTCGTAAAGACCGAGCTGTTCCGCCCATGCGCACGCTTTATTCAGGAGCTCATCGCCGTTTTCCAATCCTAACTCGGTAGAAACGGTGATATCCACCACATGCTCCTCACCCGGCTCCACGACGTCAAAATTCCAAACATTATCACCGCTCGTGGGCAACGGCACGCTCGTAATGAACGCAGTCCGACTGTCATAATATTCTTTCAATTCGACGCCTCCTCCGGTACAGTCTGCCGTACCGGTATTTTTCACCTTCACAGAATAATGAAGATCGCTCCCCGCGGTCACAGGGTCAGAATCGTCGGTTTTTGTCACTTCCAATGTGCACTCGCCCGTAGGAGGGGGCGGAACCACTACCCTAGTAGTCACGGTGGCGCACTTCCAATTCTCCGGATTTGACTTGTCACCCTGCTGTTCTGCCCACACGCACGCCTTATTGATAAGCGCATCGTTGTCTTTCACGGTCTCTGATGCCTGCACTTCAATATTCACCGCCTGCTCTTCTCCCGGCTCTACCGTGCCAAAATTCCATGTATCATTGCCGTCATCAGGCATGGGAGCGCTTGTGACAAACGCAGTGCTTGGATCATAGTATTCCTTGAGTTCCACGCCGCCGCCGGTGCAGTCTGCGTCGCCCGCGTTTCTAATCCTTATGGTATAAGTTATGTTCTCGCCGGGTTTCACCTCTCCCGGGGTGCCAATTTTCTCAATCTCCATCTTGCACTCTTTCGCCGGTTCCTCGATGACAAATGCGATAGACTCCACGTCACGGTAAGGGATCCCATAATTCGTCGGCGTTATATCACAGGAACTTGGATTTATTTCAAAAATACTCAACGCTTCATCATCAGCGTTGTGCCACCCGCCAAAAAGCTTGCCGTCCTGGCGGAAATCAAGCGCTTCGGTGGGCTTAGGCAAATTTTCGCACAGTTTCACCGCCGTCTGGGTCCCCGCATCCCAGCGGTACAATTTATTGCCCTGCGCGCCATAGAGCTGCTGGCCTTGAAGATCCCACGCTAACCCTTCCCAATTATCGTCTACTCCTTGCGCATCAGCCGCTCCTTTCAAGGTGAGCGCGCCATTGGAAAGGTTTACTTCCATAATGCCCACGTTTTCCTGAAACGACCACAGCGTGCCGTCATTGCGGAACGACGCAGATACCATTTCTTCATCTCCCGATGCGCCTGTATCACCGATGAGCGTGAGCGCGCCTGTCGATTTGTCCACGAGAAAAAATTTTCCGTCTTGATCGCCGCCGCCTCCCGCGAGAGCATAGAGTGCGCCCGTGGAAGGATGCGTATCAATGCCTTCAATGTCATATTGGGGATATTCCGACCCCAAGGCAGTGGCGACGCCCGGGTCAAGCTCCAGCGTGAAAAACTGTGTGTTTGACTCACCTGAATCCTGTACCCCGTACATGAGATAGGTATCAGCGGCAAGCGCCGGTTTAAAATTCGCAAACGAGTATATGCCAGTGACTTGTATGGTCACGGCAACCGCTACTACGATCCCCAGAACCCTTCGCAGGGATTTGGGGAAACTATTGGGGACGTAATTGATATGCATATTATTGAATTGATAATTGATAAAATAGTTAAAATATAGGCTATGTGGTCGACCGTACTAAAAGTTAAATTAAACATGCGAGCTTATCACTTCTGGTTATTTTTGTCAAACTGTGTACAGTTACCACCTACGATTGGAATCTACTTATCTTTTGGCAATCAAAAACCCCCTAAAAGGGGGTATGCACTGGTAATAGAACGAACTATTATAAATTGTTAAGGCCCAAAGAATATTCCAGCGTCTTCTCGGCGTGAATATCAAGAGTATTGAGAAGAGTAAGTGTCGTGTCGGTTTGTTTGATTAACATAGGAAGTTCCGTACATCCCAAAACGACCCCGTCGACTTCATATGTTTCTATCATCTTTTTAAACCAATTCGCGCTGGCCTCTTTAATCTTACCATGCACCAATTCTGCAAATATAATTCTGTTGATTTCTTGTTGGTCTCTTTCACCTGGCACCACCATATGAATGCCGTATTTTTCAAATTCCAACTTATAATAATCTGACTGCATCGTGTAAAGGGTGCCAGTGAGGAGCAGCCTTTTGAAGTCCATCGATTTAGCTTTTTGAGCGGTATTTTCTACGATGCTGAGAATTGGTTTTGAAGATAATGCTGCAAGCTCGTGATATACCACGTGTGGAGCATTTGAAGGGATGGTGATGAAGTCCGCTCCCGCGGTAATAAGCGAATTGATGCCTATCATCAATGCCTGTATATACGATTTTTTATCGCCGCCTTCTTGCAGTGCAATCATTTTTTGGAAGTCGACGCAAAAAATCAAAATTTCCGGATAAGAATTATCCTTATATTTCGAAAAGTATTTGCTCACGATGCCAAGATAAAACTCTGCAGTAGATTCAGGACTCATGCCTCCTAGTATTCCTATTCTTTTCTTCATAATGATCGCGTACTGGGGTTAAAATAGAAGCCATTGCGGAAACCCACGGATTGATGAAGCTCCACGGCTTTACCGCCGTGGCATCTTCACGTTCTTCGGCGGAACCCGCCGAAGCGTATCCGCCTTCGCTTGGAGGCTACGGCGGATTACCCGCATCGCATTCATCCACCCCGCCATGGCGGGGTGGCTTTCTGCGGAGGCGGGTAAAATAATGATTCCCGTCAGGGACGCATCCCTGCAAGGAAATGTCTCTTCAAAAAAGCTCTTCCGGATCCGGTTTTCAAATATTTCTCAAATTCTTTTGCTTTGCGTTCATCAGCGAACGCGGAGTAATAAATCAATTTCCATGGCTTAAACTTAGAAGTGTGTTTGGATTTTCCCTCATTATGATCCTTGAGCCTATTCTTGAGGTCGGGAGTATAGCCCACGTAATGTTGATCCAGATAACTGACACTTTGCAATAAATAGACGTAATACATATCCTTAATGTTGTTCTTCTTTTCCTCTATACCGTCGATACGGGCGACTTAGCCCGCCTTCACTAAAGTTTCGGCGCGCTCAGACTTCGCTCACGAATAAACACACCCTATCACTGAACAACCTTATCTGCCAATTTTGGTATAGCCAGACGAAGCCTTGGCGAAGTCTGGAGCGGGTAGGGGGAATCGAACCCCCGGCATCAGCTTGGAAAGCTGAGGTATTGCCATTATACGATACCCGCGTACCGAAAATTCCGAATCCTAAACCCTTACTCCCAAATAATATCCAAAATCTCCCGCTCCGGCGGGATCCCGCATACCTTAGATAATAATATTCAAAGTGCGGGACAAATCCCAATCAAATCCTAAATCCAATATCCAAAACAAGTTCGGTTATTGAAATTTTAAAATTTATTTAGGGTTTCGTGCTTAGTGCTTCGTGCTTCTCACTATAGGTTGCCACAAATATTTCTTTAAATCAACCCACCCGCTCCCGTCGCGGCGCGTGATTACCGCAATCCCTTCTTTGCGCAGAAGTGCTGCCTGGAGGCTCGCGGGGTGCTCGCGGCAGGTGGTGGAAATCATGCCGCGGGAGTTGATGACGCGGTGCCACGGTATATCCTGGTATTGCGCGGGAGTCATCACATGGAGCGCCCAGCCTACCACGCGCGCCGCGCGCGGATTGCCGGCAAGCGCCGCAATCTGCCCATAGGACGCCACGTTCCCCCGCGGGATAAGCGCCACGATGCCGTACACGCGCTGAAAGAAGTTCATACCCTGTATATCAACATCCAATGCCAAACGCGATGAGTATTGTATTGTTATGATGAATGAATGCGACCATTGGAGAAAAATACTTCATAAGGCTCCAACGAGCGTTTGGCAAGTGGTGAGGGAGGCTTGTAAAAAATTTGTTACATTTTAATCATTTAATAATTTTATCCTCGACGCTTGAATTAAGGAAACCACCCCTCAATGTCCCCTCCTCAGTAAGGAGGGGAAGGGGAGGTCTCATCCGCTCTTATTATATAACTTCTGCCCTCCGATGGATATCGGAGGGCAGATTCGTAATCTATCCTTACATGATGCTTCGTAATCCTTTATTGTACTCCGCTTGGTGTGGCTGTGTGCATTGCTGCACTCAAACCCCCGGTGCCGCTTTCAAGGCTGAACGTAATCGTATAACTACTCTCTGTGGGACCACTATAGGTATAGGGAACAGCATTGGGGGTCGGGTTTGATGGGACAAGACCCATATAGGGAACAGCACAGCCAACTGCACCCCATCCTGCTGTACCAAGACATTGCAAAGCGCCTGATCCGAGTAGTGTAGCTGCCGCTACTGTGGGATACTTATTTTGATCTGAATAGTAGAGCTCCAGCGCGGTCTGGATTTGCTTGATATCAGATACTCGCTTTGCGTCGCGTGATTTTGTCCTGGCATTGTTTAATGCCACGACCGCAAGGGTTGCGAGCAACCCAATGATCGCGATGACTACCAACAATTCAATAAGAGTAAAACCTTTTCGTGTACGCATGGGATAAAATTAGTTTAATGTAAGACGTTCTTATCTTTAACTTTATTAGAGAGCGAGGTACCTCAGCGCCCTCTATATCTACCACGCACATTTCGACCTTTCTACCCGCCTAAGTTTTGCCACGATTACTCCTTAATGCCATCCCACACCACCGTTATGTAATACGAAATGTTGTTAAGGATGTTTGATTTGATAGGAGCAAAATTTAGGCGGGTGTAGTTATCCACATTATACCATAATATTGTTATAAAACACAGTACGGGTTAATCTGCGCATACCTGCCCGCCATATGCCTTCCATCGGGAACGTCCCGTGCGTCAAGGTGAAATTTCAACATGGGGGATATTACCGTTCTCCTCGACAGGCGTTGGCAGGCGGGTCTGCGTTTTATCGGCGTTTACCCCACACTTTCCATTCATGAGAGTATCATCAACGCGCTGATCGAAAAGCGAAGCGGCTTCGCCTCCCGCAGTTTGGTCAATGTTCCTTCAGTGCGCAGAAAGTGCGGGGTGAATCTGCGTCTAGAGCGAGGACGCCAGGTTGTACATGGGCATAATGATCGCAGCAACCATGACGCCTACCGCAAGCCCCATCACGATCATGATAAGCGGCTCGACGAGCGACACCAGGTTAGACACGAGGTTGTCTACCTCTCTGGCGTAAAACTGGGTAAGCCGGTCTAAAATCTGCTCCAACTGTCCTGTCGTCTCGCCCACCGAGAGCATGTGCGACACCATGACAGGCACCTCCGGGCTGTTGACAAATTCGACCGCTATCGGATTCCCGTCCTGCACCTGCTTCACGGTGCGCAGAATGAGGTCGCGATACACCGCGCTTCCCACCACCTCTGCGGTAATCTCGAGCGCATGCGGGAGCGGTACGCCCCCTTTGAGAAGCGTGTTCATGGAACGCGTGAAGCGGATAATGTAGATGCGCTGGAAAAGCTTTCCGAAAATCGGCAGCTTTATCTTCATCCAATCCCACCAACGGCGCACCGGCCGCTGTTTGAGCGAAAAGCGGAGGCCTACGACCGCACCGACCACAAGGATCAGGAGTAACCACCAGAACTTGGCCATGAAGCCCGAAGTGCCAATGAGAATCCGCGTAGGCACGGGAAGCTCTCCTCCCGTTTCGGTGAGAATGGAAGTGAGCCGCGGCACGACAAACACCATCATAATAACGCCTACCACGCAAAGCGCGGAAAGGATGAATGCGGGATAAATCATCGCGCCGCGTATCTTGCTCATGAGGTCGTAATCTTTCTCCCGCTGGTCCGCAAGATACGAAAGCACCTCATCGAGGTGACCCGAGGTCTCGCCCGAGCGCACCATGTTCACATAAAAATTATTAAATACCTCTGGATGCCGCGCGAATGCTTGCGAGAGCCGTGCGCCTCCGTCCACTTCATCCGCGATTTCGGAGATGATGGTTTTCAGCTTCTGACTCTCGGTTTGCTTGATGAGGATGCGCAGCGCCGCCACAATCGGAAGGGTAGCCGCGGACATGGTCGAGAGCTGACGGAAAAACACCACCAGCTCTTTCGGCCTTACGTGATCAAACAGCTTGAACGTCTGCAGTTTCGACCTCATCTCCCGCACCGAAATCATGATGGGGATGAGGGAGCGCTCTTCCAGCGCTTCCTGCGCCGCCTGTTCAGACGGCGCTTCCACTACCCCCTGGATATCCTTCCCCTCCGCGTCCTTTGCCTTAAAATCGTAAAACATACCTTGGTGTGAAATCCAAAAATCAAAAGTCAAAAACTAAAATGAAGGTATTCCGCCCCGTTTTGCGGGGCTCCATAATTATGTCCCGCACCTTGAATTGTCGTAGTTTTAAGGTATGCGGGATCCCGCAAAGCGGGACATTTTGAGTTTTGCATTTTGATTTTATTTATGATCCTTTCACCATTCTCTGGAAATTCTCCTTATCGGACACCTCCCTTAGCGCGTCCTCCAGCAGCACTTCTCCGGTCTTTACCAGCTCTGCCAAGGAACGGTCAAGGCTTACCGTGCCTCCTTCCCGCGCAGTTAAGACCCATGAACTGATTTGGCTGAAGCGCCCGTCGCGGATGAGCGCTTTTACCGGCGCAGAAACGACGAGCACCTCGACTACCAATATCCGTCCGCCCCCTACGCGCGGCACCAGCCGCACCCCGATCACCGACACAAGGTTGTCCGCAAGGCTATGGCAGATCCGCTCGCGCTCGTGCGCGGCGTACGATTCAACAATATGCTCAAACGCTTGGGATAATGTCTCCGCATCCAGCGGCGCCACCACGAGGCGCCCGCCCTCCGTGAGATTGATAAGCTCCTCAAATACGAAACGATCGGATATTTCGGATACCGCAAGCACGTCGACGTCCTCATCCTTCAACGCCTTCAATCCCTCAAGGATGCTCGGCACATCCCTCCCCGCCTCCTGCTGCTCTATCACGCTTTTATCGCCTGTTAACACGTATTCGATAGGGTGCTCGATGGTAATAATGTTCTCCGACCGGTTTATGTTTATCGTATTCAAAAAAGACGCCATGAGGGTAGACCGCCCTGATCCGTGAGGGCCGGTAATAATAATGAGCCCTTTGCGCATAAAGGTAAGCTCCTCTACCACTTTCGGGAGTCCTAATTCTTTCAACGTTCTGATTGAGGGAGAGAGGAAATGGAGGAATATAAAAGGATACCCTTGCTGGTAGATAACTGAAGCCTTGAACCGCACGCGGCTGCCATAGGTTCTCGCAATGGTCGCTCTCCGCTTCACGGCAAGCTCTTGCTGCGCGTGTTCGTCAAAGAGGAGCATCACGAGCTCTTCCATGGTCGCAGGGGCAAGCACGCCTTCTTCCTCTAGTGGGCTCAGAGCCCCATCCACCCGCACCACCGGAGGCTGTCCTACGGTTAAATGCGCGTCAGAAGCGCCCCGCGCCGCGGCAGAGGCAAGAATTCTTTGAAAAAGCACGTCCGTTTGGGAAGACATTTAAACTGATAATTAAAAAAAATATAAAGCGCTTTCTACTCTCATTATTTAGCTGTCTGTTTCTTTTTCTTCGTTGCGACAAAATTTTCCACCACCATGGCAATCACCTCATCCGGCCTGTGATGATATTTGCTGAATACCATGGACACATACGGCTGCAACGCTGACAAATGAAGGCTTGCCGCATCATCCAAAGATGCAACGACTGCGAGCAGCGGGGTGGCGCCCCGCGCTTCGGCAAACCAGTGAGCGAGTGATCTGCCCATCTCGATTTGAGCCTCATGCTCATGATACACTATCGCCGCAATTTGTTCATGCTCAAGCATGGGTAAAGCTTCGCCAATGCTCGCCGCATACCGTATGGCGCCTTGGGGGGCAACAGAGCGCTGGTATGCGGGCAGCAAGAGGGAAGGGGCGATCACGAGCACCGAACCGTAATGTGTAGGGCGTTTGAGCATACTTGATAAAACTCTAAATCCTAAGCACGAAACACTAAACACCCTTCGACAGGCTCAGGGTGACAAAGACGGTTGTCATGATGAGCTTGTCGAACCATGTTTAGGATTTAGAACCTAACGGCTGACTTTGGTATGAAACTTTACCCCCCTACAAGTTCAACCGAAATCGTATTTGCTTGATGAGGGTAATGACCTTGTGGTATTCGGAATAAAATGACAACTGTTCTTTTTCAAGATTCCATTCGACGAACACAAACTGATGCGTAAACTTTTCTGGTAAGGGGACGTATTCATTCATGATGACGGTATGGGCAACTCCGTGGCGTTCGAGCGACTCCACAAACCGGGTAAAATAGACTTTCTGGTCTTTGCGCGATACCAGCCGATCAGTCGGAACGTCCTCGTGATGCTCAAGGTAGTTGAACTGTCCATTTACGATCAGCGGCGCGTACTTGTAGTGAAAGTACTCAAGACTCTCGGAATTGAACCGTTCGCATTCATGGTCGATCTGCTCCAGACTTGTGAACCAATTCTGTCCCCACACCTTTTCATTGAACACTCGATTATGGCCTTCAACATGCGGATTCGTCCACGGTTTTGACGGTGAGCCAAACAACGGAGTCACTCCCAGATTCAAGAGAAAGCGTAATACGATCCCAATCGCTCTCTTGCCACTGGCAGTGCCTCTGAACTGGAGGCCGTTATCAAGGCGTTGAACATCCGGTATTGGATAAATACGCCATTGTTCTTTCCAATGTTCGATCGCATACACTGCTTTTTCGGCTAATGTTCGCTTAATCTGGTAGAGCTTGAACGGCGCATAGTAGCTGGTGGAAAAGATATTCACTGGATCAGAACTGCCCGCCATATACTTCTTGCCGATGAAATCTGCGGACTGGTGGACGTACCCGAGGTTTCTGATGCACTGGACAGGATACAGCAGATACTCTGATCCACCCGTGCGTTTCGTCTTCGGCTAGCGCGTCTGCAGTTTCGCTTCACGGACAATCTTGTCAATGTACCAGATCGCAGGCAGTTCATCGATAGGATACTGGCGAGCGTAATCCATCTGCACGTATTCGCTGCCGACGAAATACTTGCTCGTAATCCGTTTCCGCTTGAGTTCACAGATGTGTTCAGCGATAGTCGGATCAGTGTACTTACGAGCCTTGCCTTCGTGCCAACCGCGGTTTTCATGGTAGCGGTCATGCTTGAGCCACGCGATGATCGTTGGCTTGCTTACTTTTAAAATGTTGACAATTTGATTTTTGCTTTTGCCTTCTTGATAGAGACGGTGCGCCTCTTGAAAATTTTTTAGCGTCTGTTTGATTCATAGCGCTGAGATGACAATAATCACTGGTTGATAAAGACCTTGAACGATTATTGTAATATCAGCGCCCTGAATGAGCAAGAAGGGGGTAAAGTTTTATACCAAAGTCAGCCTTTAGGATTTAGTATTTTCTGCACTTAGGCGCCGTAAAAAAATAACCTTTCCATTGATACGTGGTATCAACTTGGGAATATATGGGGAAATTTTATGCAGAATGGTTATGTTATTTTTTTAAGCGCCCTTACTCCTTCGTCGCGCTCAATACTTCTTCTATGGTCGTGGAACCCGCGATCGCCTTCAAGATGCCATCCTGCTTCAAGGTAAGCATCCCCTGCCGATTGAATGCATCTCGAATCTGATCGTACTTCGCACCGTTAGCGATAATCGTTTTCAGCTCTTTATTAACGCCCAAAACTTCACCGATCGCAGTCCGTCCGGCATACCCCTCCCCATTGCATCGCTGGCACCCTTTACCTCTCCAAAACGTTAACGGCGCATCAAGCTTCACAGTCTCCGGGAGACTCGCACGCACCGATTCAAGCTCCTTACGCACTTCTTGCATAAGATTATCAGGCACCTCAAGAGGCTCCTTACAGAATTGACACATCTTCCGCACTAAACGCTGGGCTACCACCACATTAAGCGTGGATGCGATGAGGAACGGCTCCACTTTCATATCAATAAAACGCGGGATGGCGCCAAATGCATCATTGGTGTGAAGTGTGGAGAGCACAATATGCCCTGTCAAAGCCGCGTGGATCGCAAGCTCTGCGGTCTCATTATCGCGAATTTCTCCCACCATGACCGTATCAGGATCCTGCCGAAGGATAGAACGAAGCCCTGAAGCGAACGTAAAGCCCACTTCGGGGCGCACCTGAGATTGGTTAACCCCTTTCAGGTAGTACTCCACAGGATCTTCCAGGGTGACAATATTCACCCCTTCGCTATTGAGCACATTGAGAATTGCATAAAGGGTGGTGGATTTACCGCTCCCTGTAGGCCCCGTGACCAGAAACATGCCATGCGGCTTATCAATGTTATCTTTCATGATAGCAAAGTTCTTCCCGTCAAATCCTAAACCCTCAAGGGTAGGCACCCCTTCGGCGGTATCGAGGATACGCATCACCACCTTTTCATTGCTATAAAGCGGTAAAGTGGAAATACGGAAATCTATTTCCCTTCCCTCGATCTCAAGCCTAATGCGCCCGTCCTGGGGCACGCGGGTTTCATCAATCCTCAAGTTCGCGAGCACCTTTACGCGCGAGACAATCGCCGAATGGATGTATTTAGGAAGCACGAGCGAGGTATGAAGCTCGCCATCAATGCGGTATCGCACGCGGGTTTCATTAAACACGGGCTCTATGTGGATGTCGGAAGCTCTTGCTTCTACCGCGTGCTTCAATATTACCGAAAGCATCTTTGATACCGGGGCGGATTTCACCACCTCCTCCATACCCTCCATTTTTTCCTTCGCGGATGGCGCAAATTTACCGGCCGCGACATCCAGCGCCTCTTTCGCTTCAGTGCCAAGGCTTCCATATTGCTTTATGATTCCTTGGTAAGCACTTAGGGTGGTGATCGCATAATGCACCTTTAAGCCTCTCTCGCGCACGAGAAATTCTACTGCTTCCTGGGCTTTAAGGTCCGTCGCATTGATGAGTGCGACCGAGAGCACGTCCCCTTTGAGGTCATACGCCGCGACTTGGTAATGCACCGCTACCTCTAGGGGGATGTTTTTCAGCACTTTTTGGTCTATCTTGCGGCCGATGAGGTCTTCATACGGAAATCCAAATGCTTTTCCCCGCGCCTTGGCAAGCACCTCCTCGGGTATCCCTCCTTGCGCGGCCAGGATGCCCTCCACCGCATCGATGGTTTCTTCTTTAATGAGCTGCTGATACGCATCAAGCGTAATAACCTTCTCCTGAAGAAGGCTTTTTAAAAATTCTGTTTTCGGCTGTTCTCTACGAGGCATACCTTGATGAAAATACTAAATCCTAAGCTCTAAATCCTAAACTCGACCCCTCTCCTGTCCTCCCCTTACTAAGGGGAGGAGTAAAGTGGGGTGTTTAGAATTTTGGATTTTGACTTTTAAATTAATGTCTATGGTCCAAATGCCGGAATAAATGGATTCACCTTGCCAGTGCGCGCTTCCCCCAGCGGCCAGGCGCCATACTTCTGCAGCGACCGGTATTCTTCGCTTTCTATGACGGAGCGGTCTAAGCTCCCCGCAAGCGTCTCCACGGCCGCGATTGCCGCGCTCACTTTCGAAGGAGTGGCGGAGACGATGGGCGCTTCTTGCACGCGGGGGGCGCTCTTGGTGTGAAAAAAATTCTGATACAGCAAATACCCCACCACGCTGTTGACGAGCACGATCGCCACCAACATAGTGGTTTGTTTCCGCCGTGATGCTTGCCGTTCAACTAACATATTATTATAAATTACATGCTTTAATTTACTTCTGCGTGCATCTGCGTTACTTTCTGCGTATACCTGCCCGCCATAGCCTAATTCATGGAATAGATACGACCTTTGATTATAAGTGTATCCTTCCTTTACAGTTCATTTTCAGTGACAGGCGTTGGCAGGCGGGTCTGCTTCTATACCTATTAGATGCGGAAGAACGCGGATGATGACGCAGAATAACGCAGAAAACATTGATATAAAAAGATACTAATCTTGAACGCCGGGAGTACGCTGATAATACGCGCTCACGCTCATTTTTATCATTTCGTCTTTCGGATTAAACGAAATCGATGGGACGTCAAGGAGGCGGAGATTTGTTTCTATGCGATAAAGAAGCTCCTTAAAGGTCAGATAATTGCTGCCCTTCGCCCAAAAACTCACCGAGAGCGGATGGACATTCACAGGCAATGCGGAAACCGCCGCAGCATCAGGGAGCGCTATCGCTGGCCCTTCAGACGATTGAGCCACTGACACGGATTCAAGCGTTAATCCGCTTAAAGTCACGATCGACTCTATGTTGGGTATAAGATCAGCGGTGCCAGGTTCAGACGGCAGCACGTCGCTTAATTTTTCATAATCTTCAGGGGTAATTTGCAAAAATTGCTCCTCAATGAGCCGGGCTTTTTTAAGGCTGCTGCGCCGCTCATCGATGCGGAGATCTAAATCCGACAGAGAGGTTTCACTCACTCTCTGATACGCCCCGATGGCGGGGCGCACCGCAAGGAACCAACCCAAAAGTGCGAGCGCTATAAGCGTACCGCTCCCAATGACCAAAAGATGCTGCTCCATAAAAGCGCGTATTGACCGATCTTTAGGGACAGAAGTGATTATTGGGTCAGACATAACATAACGGCATTAGGGCGCTTAAAAAAATAACATTTCACTTTTCCCATAGGCTTGTCCTTATTTTGTTGATGTACGGCGTAGATGGCGGGATATGTTATTTTTTTACGGCGCCTTAGGGTAGCGATGCGGGTAAACCCCCGTTACCATGAACTCGCGCCCATGGCATTGATCAGCAATCCTCTTCGGGATTGATTGTCATTTACCCCGTTGAGACATTGATGTCTCACGGGGTGAATCTACGGGCTCAACGACTCTGTAGCGTTCTGGTAACGGGGTAAAATAATTTTCGGATCAACGGATACGACAAAATCGACAATCACCGTCTTACCGCCCGTCTCACTCTTATCCTTTACTTCGACGGGTGATACCACTATTTTCCTGATTTCTGGGACGCGCATGAAACTGATTACTTGTTCGGCAACTGCATTATAGCTCTTGGCTTGCGCCTTCAAGTTCACGGTGCCGTCGGGGTTGGCCTGAAAAGAATCATAAAATAATTCTTGGGAAGTATGTTGCTCAATAAATGCGAGAAGTTTCAGCCAGTGCGTATGTTTTTTAAGCAACGCGCCGACTGCGTTGCTTTTTTCATGGAATACCAATGCCCGATTTAAAACATCCGTGCGTATGCCAAGGTCGCGCTCAATGCTCGAAATTTCCTGCAGTTTCATGTGGATATCGCGCTCAAGTGTGCTCGCGTGATACCGGTACCACACGGTAACGCCCCCCATCACAAAAATGATAAGTATACCCACCCCTATAAACAAGGTCACGAGATTCTCAAAGCTTATATTCGTCCGCCCATGGGAAGGCAGGAGATTCACATCCACCAGTGCGGATTTTTTCTCTTCAAGAGGTGTAGAAAGCGTGGCATTTTTTGGGGAGGGTGGTGCAACCTGCGGCTCAGGACGAAGGAGTGGCGGGGAAGGTGCCATAAGAGGGGCGGGTACGGGAGCGATTGGCGGTGCAGATGAAGGCGGCGGAGTGGGCAGTGATGGTGATTTTTGTTCTGCTTTTTGCGGTAATGCTGGTGCAGAGGGTAATGGCAGTTTTGGTTTCCGGGTAAAAAATTTATGTACAAACATCGCCAGAGGGTTTGGCGGCGCAGGGCGGGGGGAGCGGGGAGGAGGCGGAAGCTTTATTTTGCGGATAGGCTCTTCTGGTTCAGGGACAATGCGCAGCGCAGGGATTGGATGTGTTTTTTTAGATGTGGGACGGCGCAAATCCTGAAAAAATTTTTTCAGGATTTGCATAAACGGCACAGATTTATGCACGTTCGGATACTTTAAATCAATCTCCTGCTTCGTGGGGAGACGGCGCCGAGGCTTGCCTTTCTCTGATTGGGGAGCGAGAAAATCAATGTCGTCGAACATGGGGAACGAAACTCAAAACGCAAATCTTAAAACTCAAACCTATTGAGATCCGACGCAACGTCGGATTGAAATACCTAAGTTTTGACATTTGAACTTTGACATTTGACATTTCACGATATCTCCCTCATCGCCAATCCTATGGCGACGGAAAAACGAGGCCCGAGCTCTTCGAGCGCAGGACGAAGTTCAGTCGGATAAATCACGCGCGCCCACGGATCGCCTACGAATACCTTGATGGAGAGCAGGCGCGAAAGATAATCAGACAAACCCGGCAGAAACGCCGACCCTCCGGTAAGGATAATCTTTGAAACATGCCCAATGCCCTCCTGGGAACGATAAAGATCGAAACAATATTTCAGTTCATTAATGATGGGATTGATGCTTGATTCAATGGTCTTCAAAATGCCGCCGTCTCCCTGGCTGGTAAAGCCAATATCCCTCTTAAACTGTTCTGCGCGCAAGGTGTCCACTCCCAGGCTCCCTGCTATCATCTTGGTGATGGAGTTTCCGCCCACGTCCACGCTCCTGTTAAGAAGAGGAATCCCCTTCTCTGCCACGATAATATTCGAGGTGAGCGCCCCAATATCGACAATCATGATAGGATTGGGGTCATTCCCCACGAGCGACCGCTCAAGCGCAAATGACTCCGTCTCGAGCCCTGTGAGCTCCAAACCCACCGCTTTAAAAAGCGCGACGTAGCGTTCCACCAAATTTTTCGGCGCGGCGGTAAGCAAAATACGGACATTTACTTGCTTCTCTTCAATCTTCATTTGTGCCGATGCATTCCCTTCCCGCGGCGCAGGATCCTTTGGCGCGGAGGGAGATAAAAGAGGAGGAGGAGGAGAGGGAGGCTTGCTTCCCTCAGGCAATACTTTCCAATCAATGATCATTTCATCAATGGGGAGCGGCACAATCTTCTTCGCTTCCCACTGCACCGCTTGAGCAAGATCCTTCTGCGACATCTGCGGCAAGCTCATGATGGAGCTGAAGACTGAATAATTCGGGAGCGCGGCAACTGTTTTTTTCGTGGCGGTCTTTGCTTTCTCAAGCACTGCCTCAAGAAGGCTGATGACCTGCTTCTTCATCTCCTCGGAATTTGCTTTCACAAGGTCAGTTGATTGTTCAACGAAACCGTAGGTGATTAAACGCGCCCGACCGCGCTCATTCATCAATTCCACCACTTTTATGTTCGCAGAACTGATATCTACGCCCAAATAATGCTCATGATTCGCAAATAACCCCATATTTATATATAATAATCTCCCCTTTGCGCCGCTCTAGCCTCAAGGGGATTTTAATAAATATGCCTTTTACCTTGAGAAATTTATGTAATTAAATTAGGCTTCGCACTACAGTAGCGTAAACTGGCGCAATTCTGGAGAAAAGTGGCATCTAATTATTGGACTATAGAAGCTACTTCGCGCAACATGGTACGCTACTTTAGGCAATAGTATTGAAATTCCAATATAACAAACTATAGCACAAATTTGAATAAATCGTTATAGCTCACAATAACTGTTACCAAGAGAATAGCGGATAGATCAGAATTGGGTTACCGTAGCCGTCTATGACTATGGCAACCAAGAATGAAATCTTCTCCCGCTATCTGGGGGAATACCTCA